>CAYRCA010000416.1:2579-4573 GCA_964422565.1 uncultured Acidobacteriota bacterium
CCGGGAGCGGGGCGCCCCCGATACGGTCCGGAAGGATTCCGAGTTCCTGGTGCGGGAGCGAACTGTGGGGCCGCAGGCTGAGATCCGACAAGTTCGACCGGTCCGACGTGTCGGACGAGTCGGACGTGGACCCGGAACCGAGAACCCAAGACCCGGAACCAGTTTCTTGGCCGGATCTTATAGTAGGCTGAGAGACCTGACCATGGTGTCAGACCATGATATCTTTGGACCATGAAGACCGTGAACGTATCGACCTTCAAGGCCCGATGCCTGTCGCTCTTGGCGGAGGTGCAGCGAACGGGCGAGCCGATTCTGGTCACCCGTCGGGGAAAGCCTCTCGCCCGGGTCGGTCCGCCCGAAAACACCTCGACTGGACTGGGTTGCATGCGGGGGACCGCCCGCATCGTCGGTGAAATTGTTGAATTTGACGGCGCCGACGAGTGGGAAGCTCTCCAATGAACCTTCTCCTCGACACGCACGTCTGGATCTGGTTTTCCCTCGCGGATCGCCGCCTGGGCGAAAAGGCGCGAGCGGCGATTCAGACCGCGGCCGGTACGGTGGCGCTGTCGCCGGTGTCCCTGTGGGAGACCGCCCTCCTTGTTGGCAAGGGCAGGTTGGAGGTGGATCGACCGGTCCGGCTGTGGGTCGAGGAAGCGCTCCGGCGGTTCCCCATGGTCCAGATCCCGTTGGATAAAGAGATCGCGCTGCTTGCGGCGGAGTTGGAGATCCACCCGGATCCGGCCGACCGATTCTTGGCGGCGACCGCCTTGGTCGACGCTCGTCGATTGATGACCGCCGATCAGCGGCTCTTGGCCGCCGTGGCCATCCCGACCGTCCCGGCTCGAGAGTGATTCGCCTCCCGCCGGAAACGCGCGATAGGTACTCCCTTCGGGAATTACGCCCGAGGCGGTTCCATCCCGGCTTCGGAACGGACTCCCCGGATGTACTCCAGGTTGGTTTCCATGTCCGCCACCACATCCCCCGAGGGCGAACTGGTCTCGAGCATCCCCCACCCCCGAAAGCCGATTTCTTGGATGGTTCGCATCACCGAGGGAAAGTCGATGTCGCCTTCGCCCAGGTAGTGGGGATTGTCCTTGATGTGAAACTGGCAGATCCGCTCGGCGCCCAGCCAGGTGATCTCCTCGATGAGGTCGTAAGCCATGGAGGTCGAGTTGCCCACGTCATAGTAGACACGGACGGCCGGCGAGTCGACCCGCTCGACGATATAGGCGTTGTCGGACGCCGGCAGCATGTTCTCGATGCCCAGGACCACTTGCGCCCGCTCCGCTTCGGGAGCGATTTCCCGGAGGAAATCGGCGACGAAATCCATCTCCCGACGGGTTTCCAAAGCTCCGTCCCCGAAAAACGGCAGCAGGATGACCCGGGCGCCGAGGTCGCGCGTGACCGGGATCGACTCGGCGACCCAACGTTGCCCCAGCGGGTCGGACTTCAGGTAGTTCTGGTGCAGGATGTCCAGGCAGGTCGAGGGGATGGGCAACTGGTGACGCCGGGATTCCTCCCGGAAGCGTTCCTGGAGTTCCGAATCGGTCATGGGAAGCGAGTCGGGAGTCCTCCCGAGATTGATCTCCAGTCCCTCGAAGCCGAGCCGGGCCGCCAACTCCACCGCGTCGGGCCGGGGCGTGCTGTGCTCGAGGTAGTGGATTCCGAGAAGGTCCCAGTCCGTCACGCCGAGGCGCAGCCATCCCTCTCCCGGGGGAGCATCGGGCATGTCGAGCGTTTCGGTGAAGTCTACGCGGCAGGCGGACAAGGACGCCGCCAGGGTGAGCGGAACGCCGGCGGAACGTAGCAGGAACCGTCGTCGACTGAGGGTGGTCATACCGAAGAAGCCTACCGGGGGTCGCCGAGCCCGTCAAGCGACCGACTCCGCCCCGACTCCGCCCCCGTCGATTCCGGCGCGGCGCGTCGGCCACCGCAATCCCCCGCGTCGCCCGCCCGCCTTGACAACCCGGCGGGCCGCCCCTACCATTTCGGCT
>CAYRCA010000417.1:0-4571 GCA_964422565.1 uncultured Acidobacteriota bacterium
TGGTGACTCTGGCGCCGGAGCTGGAGGGCGCTCTGGAGTTGACGGAGCTGCTGGTGGAAGCTGGAGTCGTCGTTGCCATCGGGCACACGGGGGCCGAGCCGGAGGTCATCCTCTGTACCCATCTCGACACGGTTTCGCCCCATCTGCCCTTTCGCGAGGAGGGGGAGATCCTGTGGGGGCGGGGCGCGTGCGATGCGAAGGGCGCCCTGGCGGCCATGATGACGGCGTCCCAGCGGCTTCTGGCGGGCGGGAAGACCCGATTTGGCCTGCTCCTTGTGGTGGGGGAGGAGAGGGACTCGCTGGGGGCGAAGAAGGCGGCGGAGCTGGAGATAGCCTCCCGTTACGTCCTGGTGGGGGAGCCGACCGACAATCGACTGGTGGCGAGTCAGAAGGGGACGCTCGTTTTCCGGATTGAGGCGGAGGGAAGGTCGGGCCATTCGGCCCAGCCCGAGATCGGGCCGTCGGCGGTGCATCGTTTGGTGCGACTGTTGTCGAAGTGGATCGAGGAGGATTGGGGCTCCCATCCCGAAATGGGATTGACAACGGTGAATATCGGCGTTGTCGGAGGAGGCGCCGGGAGCAACGTGATTGCGCCCCGGGCCTGGGGAGAGGGGATATTTCGAGTGGCGGGTTCGGTGAAGCTGCTCCGAGAGAGAATCACGGCCGCGCTCCCGGACTGGGCCTCTCTTGAGATTCTCGGTGCGTCGGAGCCCCTTGAGCTGGCGACTCTACCCGGCTTCGACACCTGTGTCGTTTCTTTTGGATCGGACGCACCCTATCTGCGGCCACTGGGCGAGGTCCTGATGCTGGGTCCGGGGTCGATTCGCCACGCCCACAGTGACGACGAGCGAGTGGGCAAACGGGAACTGCTGGAGGCGGTGACACTGTATGTCAGGCTGGTTGAGACCCTGGTGCAGAGGGTTTAGGAAGCGACCATGCTGGTGATGAAGTTTGGAGGAACATCGGTGGGGGACCCCGAGGCGATGACGCGGGTAGCCGCGATCGTAGGCGGTCGGGTCGTCCGGCGGCCCGCGGTGGTTGTGTCGGCCGTCGCCAAGACCACGGACGAGTTGGTCGCGCTCGCGACCGCCGCCGCACGGGGGGATCGGGCGAGAACAGTGGCCCTGACGGAGTGGGTAGTTCAAAAACACGCTCGAATGGTCGCCGACTTGGGATTGGAATCCTCCGCCGCCGCACGGGGCGCCATCGACACGGTGCTTGGGGAACTGGGGCGGGTGGGCGGCCACCTCCTCGACCGCGGAGAGGTTGATCGGGAGCTCCTGGACGATTGCCTCAGCTGGGGCGAGTACCTGTCGGCTCACATCCTCACGGCATTCCTGTGCGCCCGGGGAATTGCCGCCGAGTGGGTCGACGCGCGGCGGGTTTTCGTCACCGATTCGCGTTTTGGGCGCGCGCGGCCTTGCGCCGACGATTCGGGGCTGCGGGCCGAGGAACTGGTGCGTGGACGGATTCGGGAAGGCAAGATCCCGGTTTTGCAGGGGTTCGTCGGCCGAGACGGGGAGGGCAGGATCACCACCTTTGGACGGGGGGGATCGGATTACACCGCCACGTTTCTGGCAGCGCTCATAGGAGCCGAGGCGGTCGAAATCTGGACCGACGTCGACGGCATCATGACGGCCGACCCGTCGCTGGTCCAGGGTGTGAGGAGGATCAAACGGATGACCTTCGAGGAGGCGGCCGAGTTGGCCTATTTCGGCGCGAAGGTGCTCCACCCCTCGACCATACTTCCGGCTGTGAGGAGCGGGATATCGGTGTTTGTTATGAATTCGATGAAATCCGAGGCGCCCGGAACCGAGATCGTCCACGGCGAGCGAGCGGCGCCTGCGGAGAAGGCCGTCATCAAGTCGATCGCCTACAAGGAGGGGTTATCGGTGATCGATATCAAGTCGACACGAATGTTGATGGCGTATGGCTTTCTGGCTACCATCTTCGATATCTTCAACCGGTTCGAGACCCCTGTGGATTTGGTCTCCACATCGGAGGTGAGTGTCTCGGTGACCGTCGACAGTCGGGAGCGGCTCGAGGAGATCGTCGAGGCCCTGTCCGAGGTGGGCGAGGTCGAGATCCGGCATCGACAGGCGGTAGTTTGTTTGGTGGGAGAGGGGATTTGCCGAAGGCCGGATCTGCCGGCTCGGATCTTTGGGGAGTTGGCAGGCGTTCAGATCAACCTGATCTCCCAAGGCGCGTCCAAGATCAACATCAGTCTTGTTATCGATGAGGACAACCTGCCGGAAGTGGTTGGCCGCTTGCACCGGCGTTTCTTCTCCGGTCCGCTTGACGAGGAGGTCTTCGCTCCATGAGTCGCCTCGGTGTCGGCATAGTCGGGTTCGGTCGGATGGGCCGGGAGGTGGAGAGGGCCGCGCAGGCGCGCGGGCACCACATCGAGGCGGTCTTCGAGGAGGATTCCCCGCTGCGTCCAGACTCGAGCCTGGAGGCTGTGGACGTGCTGATCGATTTCTCGACGGCCGCGGCTGTCCGGGATGTTCTGACGACGGCGGCCGCCCGGCGGGTGCCGGTAGTGGAGGGGACTACCGGCTGGTGGGAACAGCTGGAAGACGTTCTGCGGTTACCGGGATTGACCATGATCCACAGCCCGAACTTCTCGCTGGGGGTGTATCAGTTTGCCCGGCTGGTCCAGGCGGCGGCAAGGCTCTTGGGGCGGCTCGACTACGATGCGTACGTCCACGAATGGCATCATGCCGGAAAGACGGACAGCCCGAGCGGTACGGCCCGCCAACTGGCGGAGCGGCTGTTGGCATCGCTGCCGTCGAAGGAACGGGCCGTGATGGCGACCTGTGAGCGGAGAATCGAGCCGTTCGAGCTCCATGTCACGTCGACGCGGGTGGGCCGGGTCCCGGGCACGCACGAGGTGGGCTTCGACTCGGCCGTCGACTCGATCATCCTGCGTCATGAGGCCCACGGCCGTCAGGGCTTCGCCCACGGCGCCGTGCTGGCGGCCGAGTGGATCGTCGGCCGCCGGGGAATTTTCACCATGGAGGACTTTGTCGGGCCGATGACCGAGGGGGAGTTATGAGCGTGTTTTCGCTCCGGGGCGCGAGTGTCGCGCTGGTGACCCCGTTCAACACGGATGGAAGTCTTGACGAGCCGGCCCTGAGGGGACTCGTGGACTGGCAGATCGAGGAGGGGATCGACGCCATCGTTGCCGTCGGAACGACGGGAGAGGCCGTTACCCTTGCCACGGTGGAACAGATCCGCGTGATCGAGGTGGTGCTCGATCAGGCCGGGGGACGATGTCCGGTTATTGCTGGAACGGGGAGCAACTCCACCGCGCGGTCGGTGGAAATGACCGGAGAGGCGGAGCGGTTGGGCTGTGCCGGCGTCCTGGTGGTCGGTCCCTACTACAACAAGCCGACCCAGGAGGGGCTGTACCGTCACTTCCGAGTCGTTGCCGAGTCGACCCGACTGCCGGTCGTCGTCTACAACGTCCCGGGCAGGACGGCGTCGAATATTGCGGCCGAAACGGTCCTCCGCCTGGCGGCTCTAGAGAATGTGGCGGCGGTGAGGGCGGCGAGCGGCGACCTTGGCCAGATCATGAGGATCTTGCGGGAGCGGCCGGAAGGTTTCCTGGTCCTCTCCGGGGACGACGCGCTTACGCTCCCCCTCCTTGCGCTGGGCGGCGACGGGGTGATCTCGGTGGTCGCCAACCAGGTCCCGGGACTGTTTCGTCGAATGGTGTGGGCGGCGCTGGAGGGGCGATGGGAGGAGGCGCGGGAGATCCACTTTCGGCTGCTTCCTCTGATGGAGGCCAACTTCGTCGAGTCAAACCCCATTCCGGTGAAGGCGGCGTTGGCCATGATGGGGCGGATTCGGGAGGAGTATCGTCTGCCCCTGGTGCCGATGAGCGAGACGAACCGATCCCGGCTGAGGGAGCTCTTGAAGGAGCTGAACCTTCTGCAGGGGAACACGGCATGACGAGCGAGGAGGTTCGTGCACGGATCGAGGATCATTGGGCAGCCACCGCGTCCGATCGGGAGGCCTTCGAGGTGTGGTTCGGTCCCTTTATAGAAGGACTGACGCGGGGAGATATCCGCGCCGCGGAACCCCGCGACGGGAGTTGGGTTACGAATCCCTGGGTGAAGAAGGGGATCCTCTTGGGTTTTCGTTGGGGGAAACCCGCCGACTACTCCCGCGACGATGTCTTCCGCTTTTTCGACAAGGACACGTTTCCCACCAGAGCGACCGCGGCGTCCGACTCGGTGCGGATCGTACCCGGGGGAACCACTGTGCGGAGCGGTAGTTATCTGGCGCCCGGGGTGGTGATCATGCCCCCGGCTTACGTCAATGTGGGCGCCTACGTCGGCCGCGATACGATGATCGATTCGCACGCCTTGGTCGGCTCCTGTGCTCAGGTAGGCGAACGGGTCCACCTCAGCGCCGCGGCCCAGGTGGGGGGTGTCCTGGAACCGATCGGGGCTTTGCCGGTGATTATCGAAGACGACGTCATGGTCGGAGGCAACTGCGGGATCTACGAGGGAACGATGGTTCGAAGGCGTGCCGTTCTGGGAGCCGGCACGATCCTGACCGCTTCT
>CAYRCA010000418.1:0-4530 GCA_964422565.1 uncultured Acidobacteriota bacterium
CGGAACGGTCTTCCCCAGAATGAACTCCGATTGCCGGATGGGGGTTACCATGATCTGCTCGATGGTGCCGATTTCCTTTTCCCTCACGATGGCCATACTGGACAGCATCAGGGCGACCAGCATGACGATCAGGGCGATGACGCCGGGGACATAGAAGTAGCGGCTCTCCAGGTTGGCGTTGAACCAGGACCTGGACTCCGCGCGGACCGCGGCGGAGGAAATGTCGGCGCCGAGGCGGCGGGCCCGCTCGACGAGGATGTCCTCGTTGTAGCCCAAGACGATGCGACGCGCGTAATCCAACACGATCCCCGCCGTGTTGGAGTCGGTGCCGTCGACGATCAACTGGACGGGGGCGGAGCGGCCGGAGCGCAGATCGGCGCCGAATCCCGGGCTGATTGCCAGGACCGCCCCGACCCGTCCCCGATCCACCAGCCGACCGGCGTCCTCGATCCGGGCCACGCGGTCGGTGATGTGAAAATAGCCCGAGCCGACGAAACGGCTCGCGAGTTCCCGGCTCTCGACGCTGTTGTCCAGGTCCACCAGGGCGGTCGGCACGTTCCTCACATCCGTGGTGACCGCGTATCCAAAGACCAGGGCCTGCACGATCGGCATCAGGAGAATGACGCCCCTCATGCGGGGGTCTCGAAAGATCTGGATGAACTCTTTGATCAGCATGCTCTTCAGGCGTTCCGGCATCGTTTCACCTCAGGTCATCCTCTTGCTGAACGTCACATTGGCGAGCAGAAACATGGAGGCCCCAAACAGGGCGAGCAGCGCTCCTTCCGCGACTAGGACCTCGAGTCCCACTCCCTTCAGATAGATCCCCTTCAAAAGGGCAACGAAGTATCGGGCCGGGACGAGATAGGTGACCGCTTGGATGATCGCCGGCATGTTTCGAATGTCGTACATGAACCCCGAGAGAAGGAAGGCGGGGAGCAGCGTGAGCACCATCGCCAGCTGGCTCGCCAGTAGCTGGCCTTTGGCCAGGATGCTGATCAGCAGTCCCAACGACAGCGCACCCAACAGGAACACCGCCGCCGTCAGAAAGAGCAGGCCCGGGCTGCCCCTCAGCGGAACCCCGAAGAGAAACTCCCCCATCAGGACCGACAGCAGGACGTCCAGCATGCCGATTCCGAAATAGGGCAGCAGCTTTCCCACGATGAGTTCCGAGCCCCGGAGCGGTGTCGAGATCAACTGCTCCATCGTCCCGCTTTCCCATTCCCGCGCCACCGTCAAGGACGTCAGCAACGCCGCGATCACCATCATGATCACCGCGATCAGCCCCGGCACGATATAGTTTCTGGACTCCATGTCGGCGTTGAACCAGACCCGCGGTCGAAGGTCGGCGCCTTCCGCCGGCGAAGGCCCCCCCTGTCGTGCGATACGCTCCTGGACAATCCGACCGGAGTATTCACGGACCACCACGTCCGCATAGCCCAAGGCGATCCCGGCGGTGTTGGCGTCGCCGCCGTCGACGAGGATCTGGACGGGGGCGTCGCGTCCGGACTCGAGGCGGCCCGCAAAATCACCGGGGATGACCAGAGCCATCAGGACGTCGCCCCGGTCAAGAACCCATTCGAGCTCCGCGTACCCGCCAGCCGACAGGGCAAAAGAGAAATACCGGGAGCCGGTGAATCCGGCGACGAGTTCGCGGCTCTGGGGAGAGTTGCTCTGGTCCCAGACCGCCAGCGGGACATTGTCCACGTCGAGGCTGAGAGCGAATCCAAAGAGAAGCAGTAGGAGAATCGGAATGGCGACGCCCATGACCAGGCTTCTGGGGTCTCTCAGAATGTGAATAGCCTCCTTGCGGGTGACCGCCCAGATCCTTCTCGGGTTCACTGACTCACCTCCCGCTGAGGCGCTTCGGCTCGGTCCCTCGCCTCGATCAGCGAGACGAAGACGTCCTCGAGCGAGGGGACGATCTTTTCGATCCGATCCACCCGGAATCCCTGCCTCGTCAGGACTTCCCGGACCCTCTCCGCGGCCTGCCCGGCGTCGTCCGCCACCACGTGGAGACTGCGGCCAAACAGCGCGGCATCTTTGACTCCCGGAAGATCCTCCAGGTGGGCCATCGCCTCCTGGGGGCGCTCCACGAGTACGTCGATCACTTCCTCGGGCATCAGACGGAGCTTGAGTTCGCGCGGAGCGCCGCCGGCAATCAGTTCACCCCGGTATATCAGTCCCAACCGATCGCAGTACTCCGCCTCCTCCATGTAGTGGGTGGTGACGAAGACGGTAACCTCCGAATCGGCAAGCTCGTAAATCAGGTCCCAAAACGCGCGGCGGCTGATCGGATCCACGCCGGAGGTCGGCTCGTCCAGAAACAGAATCGGTGGTTCGTGGAGGACGGCGCATCCCAGGGCAAGCCGTTGCTTCCAGCCTCCCGAAAGCCTTCCGGTTCGGGTGCTTCGATGCTCCCCCAGGCCGGACATCCGGACAACCCACTCCTTGCGCGATCTTTTCAGGGCCTGCGGAACGCGATAGACCCCGCTGTAGAAATCGATGTTCTCCTCCACGGTCAGATCCTCGTAAAGCGAGAACTTCTGGCTCATGTAGCCGATGTGGGACTTGAGCTTTTCGGCTTCGGTCGCGACGTCGAATCCCGCGACCAAAGCGCGGCCGGCCGTAGGGCTGAGAAGGCCGGCCAGTATCCGGATAGTGGTGGACTTCCCCGCGCCGTTGGGGCCGAGGAATCCGAAGATTTCCCCGGCCGGCACCTCGAGATTGATCCGGTTGACGGCCACGAAATCCCCGAAACGCTTCTCGAGGTTCTCCGTGATCACGGCAGGGCGGCGTCCAGCCTCAGACATGGAGTTCCGCCTCCTTTCGGGGAGTGGTCAGCATCGCTATGAAGAGGTCCTCGATGGTGGGATCGACAGGGCGGATCTCCTCCAGTTCGAACCTATCCGAGGACAGGACGTCCCTGATCCGGCGGGCGACCCTCTCGGGATTGCTGGTCACGACGTGCACCCGGTCGCCGAACACACCCACCGAGCTCTCGGGGAACGCTTCACGCAGGATCGGGACGGCAAGCCGCGCGGGACGAAGATGGACCTCGAGCACGGTGCCGGGCATGAGACCCTTGACTCGGTCGGGAGAGCCTTCCGCCAGAAGATGTCCCCGGTTGAGAAGTCCCAGCCGTCCGCAGCGCTCCGCCTCGTCGAGATAGGCGGTGGAGACGAAGATGGTGACCCCCCGCTGGACCAATCGATACAGAATTCGCCAAAAGTCGCGACGGGAGACCGGATCCACGCCGTTGGTGGGCTCATCCAGAAAGAGCACTTCCGGGGTGTGAATGAGGGCGCAGGCGAGGCCCAGCTTCTGCTTCATCCCTCCCGAAAGGTGCCCCGCCCGGCGGCGCTTGAACGGAGTGAGGTTGCTGAAAGCCAGCAGATCCTCGATCTTCTCGTCCCGCCCTCGGCGGGCGACACCGTACAGGTCGGCATAGAAGTGGATGTTTTCCAGAACGGTGAGGTCGGGGTACAGACCGAAGCGCTGACTCATGTACCCGATCCGTCGGCGGACCTCGTCCGCCTCCTCGACCACGTCCCTGCCCAAGACGCGGGCCCGGCCCGAGGTGGGTTCCATGACGGCGGCGAGCAGCCGCATCGTCGTGGTTTTTCCGGCGCCGTCCGGACCCACCAGCCCGAATATCTCGCCCGCCTCCACGCGGAGGGAAAGCCGGTCCACCGCCGCGAGGTCGCCGAACGTACGCGTCAACGAGTTTGCCTCGATCGCCGTCATCGGGATGTCTCCTCGTCGATGAGGATCCGCGCGTCGGCCGGCATGCCCGGCTTCAGCTCGAAGTGGGGATTTTCGACGGACACCCTGATCCGGTAGACAAGCTTGACGCGCTCTTTTTCGGTCTGAACGCTCTTGGGGGTGAACTCGGCCTCGGAAGCGATGAACGAGACGCGGCCCGGGTAGATCTTTCCGGGATAGGAGTCCGAGGCGATCTCCACGTCCTGTCCGTGTTTGACGCGGCCGAGATCGGTTTCGTCGATGTAACCCCTGAGCCAGACGTCGCGGAGGCGGCCTACCGTGACGACGGGTGTGCCGGCGGCGACGTATTCTCCCGGCTCGACGTTCTCCGAGAGGACGATGCCGTCCAAGGGGGACCGGATGGTACCGTAATCGAGGAGGGTCTCCGCCAAGGCGAGGAGTTCCTCGGCCCGTTCGACTTGGGCCCGGGCCTGCGCGATCGTCTCGGCGCGCGGGCCCTCGCGCATCAGCTCGTAAGCGGACTGGGCTTCCCTGAACTCCTGACGCGACCGTTCGATTTGCTCTTCCCGCGGGCCGGCCTCGACCAACCGCAGCCGTTCCCGCTCTTCCGTCAGCCTCTCGGCGGCCGTTTCGAAGGCCGTCCGCGAGGCGTCGAACTTTTGTGCCGAACCCACCCCTTGTTCGAACAGGTAACGGTCGCGTTCGAAGTCCGTCCGCGCCTGTTCGGCCTCCGCCTCGACTCTCCGCGCGGCGGCCCGCGCGGCCGCGATTTCCTGCTGCCGGGAACCCGCCAGCGACTCGTTTAGG
>CAYRCA010000419.1:0-4527 GCA_964422565.1 uncultured Acidobacteriota bacterium
GGGTGGAAGTACGCCGAGCACGCCGTCCCCGTTGCCGACGGGGATCTGGACTTTGAACGTTTCATCCGTCAGCTGCTGGATTCGGACTACGAGGGCTACATCAGCGTGGAGGACGATTCTCTGGGACGGGTTCCAGTGGAGCAACGGCTCGATGTGCTCAAGGGGGACGTGGATTTCCTGCGTGGCTTGATCCGTGGCTTTCTGGGGAGACCGGGCCTGTGAAGCCGGAGGACCATGCCCGGACGGACCCGCTCGCCACGGAGCGGCCGGGTCGCTGGCGGGCGATTTATCTCGCGGTCCTTGGCTTCAACCTTCTGGTCTATCTATCGCTCTGGGTTTTCTCCCGGGCCTTCTGATTGACGACGCATGCATCTTATCGACTGGATACTGGTGGCCGCATACCTTGGCTACGTCGTCTACGACGGGGTCAAGCGGAGCAAGGACACCGGCGAGGTGCGAGGCTACTTCCTGGCGAACCGCGGCCTCCCCTGGTGGGCGGTGGGCCTCTCCATCATGGCCACCCAGATGAGCGCCATCACCCTGGTCGGCACCACCGGCCAAGCCTTCGCCGACGGGATGCGCTTCATCCAATTCTATTTCGGCCTGCCCCTGGCCATGATCATCCTTTGCGTCACGGTGGTGCCCTTCTTCCACCGGGCCGATGTGTTCACGGCCTACGAGTACC
Source organism: uncultured Acidobacteriota bacterium (assembly GCA_964422565.1). Lineage (GTDB taxonomy): Bacteria > Acidobacteriota > UBA6911 > RPQK01 > JAPXNP01 > CAYRCA01. Next base: position 686 of record CAYRCA010000419.1, read on the forward strand.
TGGAGGAGCGCTTCGATCTGCGAACCCGCGCTCTGACCAGTTTCTTCTTCCTCATGAGCCGCGGCCTCTCTTGCGGTGTTATCGTCTCGGCGCCCGCCGTCATTCTGTCGGTCGTCCTGGGCTGGAACCTGTATCTGACGGTTCTGGCCATCGGCGTGCCCACCATCATCTACACGATGCTGGGCGGAGTACAGGCCGTCACCTGGACCGACGTCAAGCAGATGGTTCTCATTTTCGTCGGCATGGCCGTGGTCGTCCTGGTGATCCTTTCCCGATTCCCCGAAGAGGTCTCGCTCGGCGACGCCCTGACTCTGGCATCGGCGGCGGGCCATCTGCGGACGATGGATTTTTCCTTCAACCTCCACGAGACCTACACCGTCTGGTCCGGCCTGCTGGGAGGGCTGTTCCTCATGCTCTCCTATTTCGGCTGCGATCAGAGCCAGGTGCAGAGGTTTCTGACCGCCCGGTCCATCGACCAGGGACGCGTCTCCCTGCTGATGAGCGCGGTCCTCAAGATCCCCGTCCAGTTCGTGATCCTGTTGATCGGGGTGCTGGTCTTCCTCTTCTACCATTTCGCGTCGCCACCCCTCGTCTACAATCCGGTTACCGAGGCGCGGTTCCGGGACAACGCGGAGTACCGAATGCTGGCGCGGGAGTACGAGACCGCCTCGGAGGCGGTGCGGCGGACCTCGCTGGCGGTGGGGAAGACCGACTCCAAGGAGGCCGCACTGGCCGACTACCGGGCCTCTTTCCGGCAGCGGGAGGAGATCCGCGATCGGGCTATCGAACTGGTGAAGACGGTTCAAGACGACCGCCGGTTCACCGACGTCAACTTCGTGTTTCCCACCTTCATCACCACCCACCTTCCCATAGGTATCGTGGGACTTATGGTGGCCGCCATATTCGCCGCCGCCATGTCGAGCATTTCCTCGGAGCTCAACGCCCTGGCGACGGCCTCGGTCATCGACTTCTACCGCCGGTTGCTCCGCCGCGAGGCCAGCGACCGGCATTACCTGCTCGTCTCCAAGCTGGCGACGGGGTTCTGGGGCTTGGTGGCGTGCGGAGTCGCGGTGTGGGCGGTCCAGCTGGGTTCGCTGATCGAGGTGGTCAACCGATTCGGCTCCTTCTTTTACGGTTCCCTTCTGGGGGTTTTCGTGCTGGCCATCGGGACCCGCTGGGCGACTCCGCGATCCGCCTTCTTCGGATTGCTCTGCGGGATGGCCGCCGTCGCCGCCGTGAGTCTGACCACGCGAATATCCTTCCTCTGGTACAACGTGGTGGGGACCGTCACCGTCGTCCTGGCGGGGTTCGTCATCTCGCTCGCCGAGCGCCGCGGAAATGTTTTCAAGACGAGCTGAGTAGAGCCGAGTCCCAAGGATTTCACGGTCCTCCCTCCGACGGACGTGGGGATCGGTCCCAGACCTCCGCCTGGTCTCCTGAGACAGGACGCCGGGACGAACTAGGACACTAGGACGACCCCGGCCTTGGCCCCGGGATCGATTTCGTGCTAGGGTGGGGAACAAGAACCACGCGTCCAACATAGCCCGAGCCGCGTGTGCCGCGAATCGGGACGAGTAGTGGTTGTGCCCGTTCCGCAGGGTCGCCTCCCCCGCCGGAGGTCGACTCGGCTTCCCACGGTGCTCGTTCTGGACGCCAAACCACAAGTCACATAAGTCCGATCATGATGAGGAGATCCAGAGATGAGGATTGTCCACTTTGCCGCCCTGATTGCCGTCCCCGTTTCGGTTTGGGCCAACGATGACTGGGCCCAGTGGCGGGGACCCAACAACGACGGAATGGCTCTCGGCAGTGCTCCCGTTGAGTGGAGCGACACCCGGAACATCGCGTGGCGCGTCCCTGTTCCTGGCCGGGGTCACTCTTCACCCGTCATCTGGGGCGACAAGATCTTCCTGACGACCGCCGTTCCCACTGGACCCGCTGCCGACCCCGAACCTTCCGAGCAACCGCGTCGGGGTCCCGGCGGCGGTGCCGGGGCGGGTCAGGAGCACCAGTTCGTCGTGCTCTGTCTCAACCGTCACACGGGCGAACTGCTCTGGGAGCGCATCGCTACCGTCGCCACACCGCATGAAGGCTACCATCAGCGGTACGGGAGCTTTGCCTCCAACACCCCGGTGACCGACGGCGAGCGCCTTTACGCCTTCTTCGGCTCAAGGGGCCTGTACTGCTACGATCTGGACGGGAATCTCGTCTGGGAGAAGCAGTTTCCTCCCATGAACATGCGCCTCGCCTTCGGTGAGGGCGTGGCCGTTGTCGTGGACGGAGACTCGTTGTTCCTCAAATTCGATCAGGAGGGCGGCTCGTACATGGTGACGCTCGACAAGCGCACCGGCGACGAGATTTGGCGTGTGCAGCGCGACGAGCCAAGCTCCTGGTCGCCGCCCCTGGTGTTGACGCACAACGGGGTCCGGCAGGTGGTGGTCAGTGCCTCGAACAAGGTTCAGGCCTACGACCCCACCTCGGGACGGATCATCTGGGAATCGGCGGGCCTCGGCACCAACGTGATCCCGGCACCCGTGACGACCGGCGGACTTGTCTTCGTGATGAGCGGCCATCGCGACCCGAACCTGCTCGCCATCCGCCTGGGTCGGGAAGGCGACCTCACGGGGACCGACGCCATCGTCTGGACGAACAACCGAGGAAACGCCTACACCGCATCACCGGTACTCCACGACGGCAAACTCTACATCCTCACCGACAGCGGCATGCTGAGCTGCCTGAACGCCCTGACGGGCGAACCCTACTATCAGCAGCAGCGCCTTCCCCAGCCCTATAATTTCAAGGCCTCTCCGGTCGGCGCCGACGGCAGGCTTTACCTTGCCAGCGAGGAGGGGGATGTCATCGTGGTCGCTATGGGAGAGGAATTCGAGGTGCTGGCCGTCAACAGTTTCCCCGACCAGACCTTCATCGCCTCGCCAGCTATCGTCGGGGGAAGTATCTATCTGCGATCGCAGGAGGCGCTCTACCACATCCGGGAGTGAACGGATGCGCATCGTGGTTTCGAGGTTTGCGGCAACGGAACCCGAAACCGCGCAACCGCGGAAGCCGGTACTGCGGAACGGTCGGCAAGGACCAATTGCCGCACCCTACAACCTGCGCCCAACGGGCATGAGGTACACGGGGGCCTCTTCGGCCGGCGACTCAAGGATTTCCGCGACCTCCTTCGGACGGAAGGCGCCGATGACCACCGTGCCCAGGCCGAGGGCCTCCGCCTGCAGGTGTACGTTCTGTCCGGCGTGACCCAGGTCCATGTGGACCAAGTCTCTGCCCGCATCGCCGAACTCGACGCGGGTGCGCTCGTAAACGGCGGTGAAGACCAGGCAGGCGACGCCCTCGCGGACGGCATCCTGGCTGAAGGTGGACCGGAAGAGCCTCTCCCTCCTGTCTCCGGACACGACCGGCGTCAGGGCGTGTCGCGCCGCCAGGTAGCGGTAGATTCCAGGCTCAAGCGCTTCGACTCGGCTGACCGCCGCGTAAAGCTCCAGGGGATAGAGGGCCTTGGCCGAGGGCGCCGTCCGGTATCCCTCCGGGCTGGTGACACCGTAGGCGCTCCAGAGAAGCTGTCCCAACTCCGCCAGGGTCAGAGGCTCGGAGGAGTACTCCCGGACCGACCTTCGTCGTCGCAGGGCCTCCTCCACGGACAGCTCGCCTCGAAGACGGGGGGCGGGCAACTCGATCACGGCCATATCCTCCTATCCACCTCCAACTCAACCACTCCTCGGGGGCGCAGTGACGATGCTATCAAAGGACATTCCGCCGCGACACCGCTGTTTCGCCGGCCGGGGGAAGGCGCGACTCGCCGGCCCTCTCGCGGCGGGGGGAGC
>CAYRCA010000420.1:0-4526 GCA_964422565.1 uncultured Acidobacteriota bacterium
CGCCTGATCGATTTTTGCGCCGTCCCTAGCCGAGAGGGTTGTGGGGTTACCGGCTCGCGAGCATTTCTTCCGGCAAAAGCTCCCTGCCCGGCGCAGGTGGCGAGAGTGAGCGGCAGTGGGCTCTCCACTGCAGGGACGGGCTGGATGCCGGGCGATGTCGAGGGATACTGCGCGTCTCTGGCGTTCACGCGACCGAGCGCGAGCGGGCGAGCGGGGGACGAGTACTCCTCGCAGCGCTGCGACCAAATCGGACGGCCGCACGATCTGCAGTCATCTCACAAGTTAACAGTCCCGCAGTACTGCGACAGCCCGCAATGAATTAGTTGTTTTTCATTTGCATTAACAGATTCCTATATCCCGTGGATGTCCGCAAATTATTGTTGGAAATCAATACTTGACCTCCACTATAATCGATCCGGACGCCGGTTTTAGGCGCGGTGTCGATATCCTACGAGTATCCTTAACTTTAATCCGGGAATCCCAGGTGCAGCTTGTCCGGCATTGTGCTTGTGTTCGGGCGCTGAACCTTTCGCACCTTTCGGAGCCTGGGGAGTGTGTGTGTCATGGAGGATCCCGGCATCGTGCTCGGCGCCGCGCATGATTTCGCCGTCCGATCGGACGAAGGAGTTTTCAAGATGCGATTTGGCTGGTATGTGGCGGTTGGCGCACTCATGTGTGTCTGGGGTACCCAATGTGCCGTGGTGGAGGAGGATGGGGAGAATCGCCTGACTGGCGTCGAAAAAGCCCTCAGGGAGGCTCTGACCCTGTACGTATCCTTCGATAAGGGTTTGGACGCCGATTATGGCCGGGGCGACGGTCGTCTGTACCACGCCCCCGGGTGGAACAATCGCAACGCCAACAGGATCCCCGGGCTCCCCGAAGGGAAGCGGGTGTGGCTTGCGGAAGGGGAGGGGCGAAGCGGCAACGCCATCCGTTTCACCGGAAGTATGCCTCCGGTGGTGTTCTTTCACGGCGAGGGCAATATCCCCTGGAAGGAGGGGAGCTGGAGCGGAACCGTGTCGAAGTGGATGCGAATCGACCCGGATGCGGATCTTCTGGCTCCTTCGGATTGGACGCAGCAGACCGGCTGGTCGGACCCGATTCAGTTTGCCGGCCGGGTATGGAACGACGGCGTCATCTTCAGCGAATTCGGCAAACTGATCCCCCGGGACTTCCGTTTTGTGATCCAGTCCCCGCCGGCACTCTGGAACCCCGCCAACCTCTACTGGGAGGCGATCCCGGTCGAGGAACGGCCGATGGTGCAGATGCTCAATCCCCCGTTTGGCCGGGATAGGTGGACCCACGCCGTATTCACCTTTGAAAACGTTAACTCCGGGCAAAAGGACGGGTACGGCCGTCTTTACGTGAACGGGCGGTACCAGGGAAGTCTGACCGGCTTCGAGTTCAAGATGGCGTGGGCTGAGGAAGACCCGTCCATCACCCTGGGCATGCACTTCAACGGCTATTTTGATGACATCTCGGTATTTGACCGACCATTGAACGAAGAGGAGATCAGGTACCTCTACGAACGGGAGAACGGACTCCATCACCTCCTCGACCACTGACCCGGTGCCCGGCGCTCAACCGGGGACCGGCGCCCCAATCGAGTGGGTTCCCCCGGGGTGAGAGCGCTTGCGATCTTGGAGGGGGACGAAGGTCGGCGGCTCCCGCGTCGGCGGGGAACCGGCTGTGCCTAAGCCGACCGAGAAAGGAATTGAATCATGCAATCGTACACGAGTCGCTTGATCCTGTTGGCGGTTTCGGTCCCGTTCCTGGCGTGCGGCCGGGCTCCCGTCGAAGAACCGGCGTCCGGAATGAGGGCGGGGGTGGCCAAGGTCGTCATCAGCAACCAGACCCCCCGGGTTCTGACCGCCGGGCCCGTTTCCACAGGCATCCTGAAGGACATTCACGCGCGGGCGCTGGTCTTGAATGATGGTACGAACCGACTGGTCATCATCACCTACGATTTGAACTGCCTGGACCACACCACTCCTTTCCTCCGTTCCCGGCTGAAAAAAGAACTCGACCTGGAACCCGCCAACCTCATTCTGCTGGCGACCCACAATCACAACGGACCGATCCAAATCGTTCCGGACAATTTCGACTACGGCCGGCGTCTGGCGGATCAGCTCTTCGACCTGGTGAAGGAGGCGATCGCCAACGAGCGCGGTCCGGTGAACGTCCTCTTCGGGTCGGGCAACGGCTATTTCATTGAGAGCACGGGCAATGCGCCGGTCGACTACGAGATCCAGGTGCTCAAGGTGGTCAGGGACGGTCGTCCGCTGGCGTTGCTTTTCAACCACGGCACCCACCCGCTGCAGGCATCGCGGGACAAGGTGGAGCCGGGGCATCCCGGCTGGGCGATGGACGAGATCGAGGCCAGACTTCCGGGAGTGCAGGCCATGTACGGCACCGCCGCGGGCGGAAACCAGTTCCCCCGGGTTCGAGGCAGACTCCGCCAGCTGATCCTCGAAGCTCGAGCGGACCCAGCGGCGGTGGATACCGCCTTGATCGACCCTCTACTCGAGGAACATACCCGGGCGCTGGGCCGGGAGTTGGCGGAGGTCGTCATCCAGATCGCCGAGGGTCCCCTTCGCGACGTAACCGGCCCCCTGACGACGAAAATGGAAGTGCTGTCGCTTCCGCTGGCGCCGCCGATCCCCCGGGCGGAGGCCGAAAGACTGGCCGGGGAATTCCCGCCGGACGTGGGTCTGGTCCCCTACCCGTCTCCCCATCGCGGTACCAACTGGGTACGGATGCTGCTCGACTGGTACGACCGCGGGATTCCGTTTCCCACCCGGACCACGGAGCTGATCTGTACCGACGACACCTATCTCATCCATAAAACCGACGAGAAACTCTTGGCGAAGTACGCCTACAGCATTCACGACGAGTTCCCCTGCGTATACGAAGAGGTGATCGTCGCCAAGATCGGGTCCATGCCGCTGGTGGCCATGCAGGGGGAAGTGGTCGCTCCCATCGGGATGCGCATCAAGGACGCGTTCCGCTACGACATGCCGATCATGGTTTTCGCCTACATGGGGGAACACAACCTTTACATCCCCACTCGTGAAATCGTGCGGCAGGACGTCTATCAGTCCAGGGTCATCCAGATCCAGTACGCGTCCCCGGTCGGGTGGGCCCCCGAGGTGGAGGACGAGATGGTGGACGGGGTGATCGGTCTGGTCCGTTCCGTCGTCGGGCAGTGACCTTGAGAGGAGGGGGAAGAGTGGTTCGAGTCGCCTTGATGGTGCTTTTGGCCATTCCCGGCCAAATCTGGGGAACCGACATCCAAGCCGGGCTCGCCCAAGTGGAGATTACGCCTCCGGTCGGCTATGTGATGGGCGGGTACGGCGCCCGCCAGGGCGGATCGGTCGGGGTGCACGACCCCCTGTACGCGACCGCCCTGGTGCTCAAATCGGGCGAAGCCGGCGTCGCCATCGTTTCTCTGGATCTGCGCTCCTTTCCCACGGAACGGGTGGTCCAGCTGGTGCGCGACAAGGTGGGAATCGCTCATGTAATGCTCTGCAGCACGCACACCCACTCGGGCCCTCTGACCTGGGAGGACAAGAGCTGGCCCTCGGCGGAGCGATCCTGGTTTGCCGACACCGAGGAGAAGGTGGTCGCGCTGGTGGAGCGGGCGGCCACGGAGATGTTTCCGGCCCGTCTGGAATATGGCCGGTCCGAGGTCGTCCTGGGTCACAACCGCCGGCTCATCGGGGAGGACGGGACCGTCGTCATGCTCTGGCGGAACGAGGAGAGGATTCCCACCTCCCCCATCGATCCCACCGTAAGGGTGGTGAGAATCGCGGACGCTGCGGGAAACACCCGGGGCCTGCTGGTGAACTACGCCTGCCATCCGGTGATTCTGGGCCCGGACAACCGCAGAATCTCGGCCGACTGGCCCGGGTTCATGCGCGGCGCCCTCGAGGAAGCGATTCCGGGGGCGCGGGTGCTCTTTCTGCAGGGTGCGGCCGGCGATATCAATCCCTTTCTGGACAAGCAGCCGGTCGCCGAGGGCGGTTTTGAGGCCGCTCGGGATGCCGGGAGGCAAATGGCGGATGCCGTGCTCAGCTCGCTGCGGTCAATGGAAGGATCCGGGCGCGACGTGAGGGGGTTGCAGGTTCGGGAAGATCTGCTGGAGATTCCCCATCGCTCGGAGCCGGGCCGGAGCATTCCCGTGGGGGTGATCCAAGTCTTATTGGGCGACCGGATCGCACTCGTCGGTTGGCCGGGCGAACCCTTCGTGGAGTTGCAGATGAAACTGGCGGAACTGTCGCCGGTCCCCCACACTCTGCTGGCGGGCTACTGCTATTCGGCCAGCGGTGTCTGGGCGGGGTATCTTCCCACTCGCCGCGCCGCCGCCGAAGGGGGCTACGGCGCCTCCTACAACACCACCGTGGCCGTTGGAACCGGAGAGAGACTCGTGGAACTGGCTTTGCGACGGCTCAACGAGATGCTGGAATCGATCGGCAAGACATCCGGCGTTCGGGAGTAGTCGGCCGGGGCCGGACGGGGAGGGGTTC
>CAYRCA010000421.1:0-4498 GCA_964422565.1 uncultured Acidobacteriota bacterium
CGGGTTCCGCGTCGGGAAGAAGGCGGAGTTCTCCGTACTTGAGCCCATGGCGAATTCGTCGCAGTTGGTCTTCCCCATCAGCAGGGCGCCCTCCCGCCTCAATCGGCGGATCACGGTGGCATCGTAAGGCGGAATCCACGTCTCCAGCATCCTGGAGCCGCACGTGGTCCTCACATTCCGGGTCACGATGTTGTCCTTGACGGCGATGGGAATCCCGGTCAGAAATCCGAGCCGCATCTCGCGATTATGCAGCTTCCGGTCCAGCTCCGACGCCTCCTCGAGGACCTCCTCCCGGCGAACGCCGATGAAGGCCCGCAGAGAACCGTCGCTCTCCTCGATCCGGTCAATACAGGCCTCGGCCACCTCGCGGACCGTGACCTCCTTCCGCTTGATGGCATCGCGCACCTGTTTGATCGACCAACGGGCGGCCTCCCTCATTCGATCACCTTCGGGACCCGGAAATGATCGTCGCTGGACTTCGGAGCGTTCCGGAGCACTTCCTCCGCCGGTAGCGACTCCTGGCGACGGTCCTCTCTCAAGGGGGTGCGGAGTTCCTCGCCGACCAGGGCGTGATAGGTCGGGGCCACATCGTTCGTCTCCACGCCCCTCAATTGCTCGAAATACCGGATAATCTGTTCGAAGCCAAGCACAAACCGCTCCAACTCCGATCGTTGGAACTCCAGCTTCGCCAGGAGGGCAATCCTCTCAACCTCTTGATTATCCACCGCTCTTCTCCCGGTCGACCCGCAGCGTCGACGCGCGTTCCCAGTATCGCCTGATCCAGAGGATATCCCTCTCGATCCGGTCAATCAAAGCGTCGAGGCCGTCGAATCGCCTCTCGTCACGCACTCGACAGCAGAAGCGCAGCCAGAGTGGCTGCCCGTAGATATCGCCCGCGAAATCCAACAGGTGGGTCTCCACCGTCGGTTCCGGCCCCCGGTATCCCCGCAGCGTGGGACGAAAGCCGATATTGGTCGCCCCGACAAACACCCCGCCGTTGACCAGCGCCCTCGTCGCGTAGACCCCCGTGGCCGGAATCAACTCGTTGTCGACCTTCAGATTGGCGGTCGGAAAGCCGAGCCGGACCCCCTTGCGCGCTCCCTTGACGACACTTCCGCGGACCTCGTAGGGTCGGCCCAGCAGCCGGCCAGCAAGATTCACTCTCCCGGCGCTCAGCAGGCCGCGAATACGCGTGCTGCTGACGCGGATGCCGCGAAAAAGGACGGCCTCGTACCCGTAAACCGCAAATCCGTGGCGCTCGCCCAGGTATCTGAGCATCTCCGCGTCCCCGCCGCGACGATGGCCGAACCGGAAGTTCTCCCCCACGTGAACCTCCCGAGGCCGAAGCCGCAGCAGAATGTCGCGCACGAAGTCGGCGGGCGAGAGGAGGGAAAGCCGCCGCGTAAAGGGAAATCGGAGGAAGATTTCGATGCCCGCCCCGGCCAGGATCTCGGCCTGTTGGTCGAACGTCTGCAGAAGGGGCGGCGCTTGGCCGGACGAGATCACCTTCTGCGGGTGGGGAAAGAAGGACAGGAGAATGGCCGTCCCGGCCATTTCCCGCGCCCGCGCCGCCACCTCCCCCAGGATGCGCTGATGTCCCAGGTGCACCCCATCGAAGACGCCGATGGCGACCACGGGATAAGCCATCCGTTCCGGCAGCTGAAGCGGGTCCTCAAATACCTTCATGGGGTACGGCTCTCGTCGCTCCCCTTAACCTCCAGTGTCAACCCGTCGTAGGCCAGTCTCACAAACTCGGGCAGATCGGCCTCAGTCGCCACATGGTCCACCTCGTGCGACATGTGCACCAGGAGCGTCCGGTCGGCGCCGATCCGCTGGGCCACCTCGACCGCCTCGGGAATGCTGAAGTGAGTCCGATGAGGGCGATGGCGCAGCCCGCCCAAGATCAGAAGGCGCAGGTCCCGAAGTTGGGCCATACAAGCGTCCGGGATGAGGTTGACGTCGGTCAGGTAGGCCAGGCCGCCCACCCGAAAGCCCAACACCGGCAGCTCGCCGTGCAGGACTTCCAGCGGTTCAAATTCGAGGTCGCCGACCCGAAAGCGCCCGTTGACTTCGCGGGGTCCCACCCGCGCGATTCCTTTGTGACGGGTCGGCGAGAAAAGATGACGGAAGGTCAGCTTCAATTCCTCCAGGGTCCGCCGGCCGGCGTAGACGGGCAGCTCCGTCTCCCGCCGCACGGTAAGCGGGAACACGTCGTCCAGGCCCATCACATGGTCGATATGGTGATGGGTCAGTAGAACGGCGTCCAAGCGTCTGACCCCCGCTCGCAGCATCTGCTGTCGGAAATCGCTGGATGTGTCGATGAGAACGGTCACCTCACTTTGGATGAGCAGGGAACTGCGCAGGCGGCTGTTTCTGGGGTCCGGCGACAGGCACACGGGGCAGTCGCAGCCGATGACCGGAATCCCTCGAGATGTGCCCGTGCCGAGAAAGGTAATCCGCACCTGAGCCTACCGTTGGGGGGGGGTAATCGGCGACCGCGGCTGGAAGACGGCGACTCGAAACCCGAAACCCGAAACCTGAGACCCACAACTCATCACAGATTGATCACCTTCGCCTTGCTCAAGTACCGCATCCGCAGTTCGTACAACAGGCTGTCAATCAACTGACTCTCCTCCGGCTCTAGATTCCCGCGGGTCTTCTCCCTCAGCAGGGAGAGGATATCGATCATCTGTTTCGCGCCGTCCAAGCTTTCCACGGTCTTCCCCGACGCGGGATCGGGGACCTCTCCCAGATACGCCATCGCCGAGGTGGCCAGAGAGAGCAAGAAAGACGAGAAATCAATGGAGCGGCTCTCATCTTCGTCCCTCCTTTCCCCTTCACCCGTAGACCCCTCCGGGGCCGTGCGCTCCGCCGACACGTGGTCCGACTCCTCCTTCAGGCCGGTATCCGCCTCCCGCCGTTCGATCGGCTCCCCATCGGGAGTGAACATTCGCCGATCGGAGACCTTGAAGCCCGCTCCTTCCTTTGCGGTTTCGTCATTCTGCCCGCTCATGTTCCTCTCCCTTCACCCTCAACCGTCGCCCCGGGCCTTCCCCCCCTGCCAGGCGACTTCCATCTCCCGCGGCGGGACATCCTTCAAGGACCGACCGGCGATCTGAAAGTGTTGTTCCATCGCCCTGAAGCGCCGGTCAAACTTGTCGTTCGCCCCCCGTAGCGCTGTTTCCGGGTCGATCTCCAAGTATCGTGCAATATTGAGGGCAACAAAGACAAGATCGCCCACCTCTTCCTTGACGCGTCGAGGATCTGATTCCCGAAGCGCCTCAACCAGTTCCTCGAACTCCTCGAGGAACTTTTCCCGCAGGCCGGAAATGTCGGGCCAGTCGAAACCGACCCGGGCGGCCTTGGCGGTCATCTGATAGGCCCTGTAGATCGTGGGCAGATCCTTGGGAATTCCGTCCAGGAGCGACTTCTTCCGGTTCTCTCTGCCGCCGGCCTTCTTTTCGGCCGCCTTCAGGTCCTCCCAATTCCTCAACAGATCCCGCGCGTCCTCAAAGGAGGCCTCTCCAAAGACATGGGGATGTCGGCGCACCATCTTCTCGTAAACCCGCCGGCAGACGTCGTAGGCGTCGAACTCACCCCGCTCGCTGGCGATGCGGCCGTGGAACACGATTTGAAACAGCAGGTCTCCCAGCTCTTCGCACAACTCGTCGGGGTCTTCGGCGTCGAGAGCCTCCAAGACCTCGTAGGCCTCTTCGATGAGCATGGGCTTCAGCGTCTCCCGCGTCTGCTCCCTGTCCCAAGGGCATCCGTTCGGTCCTCGCAAGATGTCCATCAACTCAACCAGCTTCCTGAAATAGTCGGGCTTGTTCTCCATATGCGTCCAAGCGGTCCCCTCTGACTCTTGTGTCGTCGAGGGGTGTCCGGGCACCACCACGATCCCATAAGCGCGGCCGCCTCTTCCAGCCTACTGTATCAGGCCTCCACGAGGTCGAACCGCTCGATGTGCATCAGGGGATCGGCCATAATCGTGACCTCCTTGCCGGTGATCTCGCACAATTCCCTCCGAACCCGGCTCTCCGCGCCCTGAAGCGCCTGGCCCACGTCGGGATGGCATCGCACGATCAGCTCCCGGCCGCCGCCCAGGGTTGGGAGGACGCGGCGCACCTCTTCGTGGATGGAATAGCAGATGGTGCGCACTGACTTGGTCATGCCCGTGCCGTCGCAGGTGATGCAGCTCTGGCACAGAGTCCGCTCCAGGGACTGCTTGACCCGCTTGCGGGTAATGGCCACAAGCCCGAACTCATTGAACGGAAGGACCTTCGACGGAGACTTGTCCTTACGCAGTTCCTGCTGGAGGGCCTCCATCACCCGCTGTTGGTTCTTGGATTCATCCATATCGATAAAATCGATAACAATAATTCCGCCCATATCTCTGAGACGCAGCTGCCGGGCAATTTCTTCAGCGGCGGTCTTACCCGTCTGTTCGTCGATGATGTCCTGCGCGATCATCTTCGCGCGGTCGCCGTCGACAATCCCC
>CAYRCA010000422.1:0-4481 GCA_964422565.1 uncultured Acidobacteriota bacterium
ACGTTCAGCCCGCCGAAAAAGCGCAGCTCCACCACCCGGCCCTTCCGCGGGTCGACGGCGGCGAGAGCCCGCAGCGCCTCGTCCAGCGCCACCAGATCCTCGTCCAGTTCGGCGCCTCCCAGGCGCCCCTCGTCGAGCGAGACCGGGCGTGCGCCCGCCCCCCGCTTGAGCGCGCGGCGCGAACGGGCGAAGTCCACCAGAATGCGCCGCATCAACTGCGAGGCCAGGGCGGAGAAATGGGCCCGATCCCGCCATCGAACCCGGCGGGAATCGACCAGCCGCAGGTAGGCCTCGTTGACCAGAGCCGTGGTTTGCAGCGTGGCGTCGCGGCGCTCCCCGCGCATGTGCCGACGCGCCAGCCGGCGGAGTTCCCGATAGACCACGGGCGTCAGCTTTCCCAGCGCCGACTCCTCGCCACCGCCCCAGAGCGAGAAGCAGCCCGGCGACGTCCTCGTGTTGCGAATTCTCCATTTCAGTAGGGTCTTGAACGGATTATACCGTCCGGCGGCCGATCCCCAACAAATTTCTTTGCGGTTTTCGAAGGTTCCCTCCGCCTCCCTCCACAGGGAGGTGGACGGTGAGACATTTTCGGACGTTTGCGGCGGTCAACCTGGTGATGACGGGAGTTCTCGCGCCGGCCCTTGCGCAGGGGGCCGACGAGGTTCGAAGCGCGGCTGCCCCGCCGGGCGTCACCATCCCGTTCCTGATGCGCGGCCATCTCATCGTGATCCGAGGAAGCATCGGCCAGCTGGAGGAACTGAACTTCGTCGTCGACACGGGCGCCTCGTCCACGGTGGTCGGAGAGCGGCTGGCCCGCACCTTGGGGTTGAGGGGCGGGCGGACGGTCGAGTTGAACACTTGGGGAACCCGGAGCCGTCTCCGTCGAGTTACGCTGCCCTCGGTGCGGATCGGCCCGTTGGAGTTTTCCTCCGTCTCCGCTCTGGCGGCCCAACTTCCGTCGGCGGTAGGAACAGAGATCGACGCCCTGATCGGACTGGATCTGCTGAGGGGATTCAACTTCACGATCGACTTCACGTCGGAACAAATCACCGTCGGCGCCCCGCCGGATCTGCCGAGCACCGTGCGCCTTCATCAGCATCCGTTGTTCCTGGCGGTGAGGCTCTACGTCGGGGAACGACCGATGTGGGTTCTGCTGGACAGCGGGGCGGACGGTTTGAGCCTCTTCCGCGGCGCGTTGCCGGATGGGGTCCGGATGCGGACGACGCACCGGCATCGGGACCTCCCCCACGCGGGAGGCCGTAGTCGGGCCGAAGAGGTCCATTTGGATGGATTGTCGCTCGATGCGGTGGTGCTGGGCGCGTTGCCGGTCTATCTGATCCAGGCGCGGGACGGCGTTCCGATTGAGAACCTTCGCGGCATACTGGGAATCGCCGCGCTTGGCTTCGAGCGCGTCGCCTTCGATTTCGAACGCAGCCGGTTCGGGTTCGAGCGCTCGGATCGGCGGTAGGTCGACCATCCGCCGAACCCGGACGTTGGACGGCAGCCCGACTGAACCGTTCAAGTCCGCAGGCGACGGTTTCCTCTCCCCGGACGCCGGTCGCTTCGCCGCGGTTGGGCAAGGGTCGCGCCGGCCCGCCCGCCGAGATGCGAGGGTGAACGCCGGGATCGCGAACCCGCCGGTCGCGGTCCGTTACGCCCCTTACGAGTCGTCCACGACGTCCGACAGACCACGGCATCGCCGTTGCGTGCGCGGCACCCTCCCGGACTTCGCCGCCGTTTGCGCGGTCGGCCCGGGGCGGTTGGGTTCATAATATTGGGAAGTCGGGACCGCCGGCCGTTCCTGTCCGCGCGGATCGACGCACGGTCTCATCGCCCTTTCGCAGGTTTGCCACCTCGGACGTTCTATTCGGGTGATGGCGGGACCTGCGATCTACCGGCCCAGACGTCCTCGGGAAAGTACACTCTACCGGTGCCTGGAAGATTACCGGGAAGAGTGAATCCGACTCTTTTGAAATGATTCGGCCATAAGCCAATGTGGCCTGCCTATCCAGTAGCAGATAAAGGACGGGAAAAGAACCGGGTTTCTTGGCGTTTTGCTGTGGGAAAATCTCAAGCCAACCTCTTTGACGCCGCACATCCGTACCGAAACGGCGCTCGAACAGGCCGAGTGCTTTCTTGAAGGCAGGCTCCACGACAGTGTCTTCGATATCGCAGTTACCGAACGCGCTCACAGAGATGATCTGCTGCTGTGGGGAGGGTGCGAGCCCCAGCCAAAGCCACGATTCACTTCCACGATCTAGACCTACAACCAGATTTTGGACATCTTGGAGTCGTTTGTCGCTTGCATCAAAGTCCGGTTCCGATGCTGTCAGCAGTCTCGACAATGCTCTTATGATCCCCTCGCGGAGATCTCCCTCATTGGCAAAAGCAGCTCGATGATAGCCTGTCGCATATGCTTCGACCTCGGATACAAAGTCTTTCTGTTGCGTATCCCTGTCCACTGTCTCCACAAAGACCAAGACGGGTCGTCCCGATTCTTGTGCCTCTTTAAACTCATCTCGTGTTGGCTCAGAGTAGCGGCCTCCCAGGATGCCAAGATAAATGTCGCTATTTCGAACGCCTTCCAAACAGGCAGCCTGTGCGGACGTAGGACGAGCGCCAAAATCTTCCGCCATCACGGGATGGCAATTTTGCATTTCGACGGCTTTTTTCGCCGCAAGGCGAAATTTCGAGTAGTCCCCCATCACGGAACTGATAAAGACTTTTTTCATATTTAGTCGAAAAAATCCTCAGTCCCGCAATTTAACATTCCCACCGCCGCATTTTGAGCAGTGCGGGGGATTCGGCGGGATGCCCTTTCTCTGTTGTTCTTCCGCCTCCTCGCGGCTATTATAAGTACTCGAATCTTTTCCTCATTGCCGTATTTCCGGCAGATTAGGGTCATTACTCTCATTGTTCCATGCTACCCGAGTAGCGGGAGGGGTCAAACAGGCGCTCGGGAGACGGGCTTCAGCAGGCCAAGGAGTACGCCCAAATTCTGGGGCTGCAGTTTGCCTATTCGACGAATGGCCAGGGCATCGTCGAGCATGACTTCCTCTCCGGAAAAGACAGCGATCTGACGAGTTTTTCGGATCCCGAGACTCTGTGGCAGCGCCTCAAAAGGGGCGGAAAACATCACCGAAGACGCCGAAGAGCATCTTCTTTCCCCCTACTACCACCTGTCCGGAAAGTCGCCTCGCTACTATCAGGAAATTGCAATCAACCGGGCGGTGCAGGCGATCCTGCAGGGAAAGAGGCGCGTTCTCCTCACGCTTGCTACCGGTACGGGAAAAACCGTGATTGCGTTCCAGGTCTGCTGGAAGCTGTGGAACTCGCGCTGGAACCGAACGGGAGAGCACCGGCGACCGCGGATTCTCTTCCTGGCCGACCGCAATGTCCTGGTGGACGATCCCAAAGATAAGATTTTCGCCCCATTCGGCGACGCGCGCTGGAAGATCCAGGGGGCGAGGCCATCAAAAGCCGAGAGATGTATTTCGCCACCTACCCGGCCATTGCAAAAGACGAGCGGCGGCGGACCAATTGGGGTCGGACCACGTTAAGTCAATGAAAACAAGACAGTTGATCCAAATTCGACCCTCTTAAAAGGCCCTTAGAAGCGATTTTCGGGGCGGAAAATCAGATGTAAGGGACCGGGGTCCTCTCGAACCGCCCAGACTCCGTCGTCGACTTCTTCCCGGTGCAATCGGCGGCGGTTGCGCATCGCGGACGCGACGCTTTCGACGAAGTCCCGATCCCCCACTGCAATGCTTTCGGTCCACATCGCCCGCCGCTTCAGTTCGCCGACCTGTATCGCCAGGGCGACCAAAGATTCGTACTCCTTGACGAACGTATCCACATCTCTATAGCCCAGCCAGTGCATCACCGCTTGCCGATCCAGCAGCCGATACCGCTTTCGTCTTCCCGTCAGTTCATCGTAGCTGCACCATTTCCACTGTCCGGGGTGACTGACCGCGCCTGCTCGGACCACGTTCAGATCGATGTAGCGGATGCAGTTGAACGCATGCGCCCCGCCGGCGATCATCGTGCAGTGGTAGCGATCCTCCCAGAACGCTCCGCTTCTCTTCCTGCGCCGGTTGTACCATTCGGCGAACTCCCCCTCCAGTTTCTGCATCATGCGGCTGACGCTGTCGGGGGCGCCGGATTCGACCAGCAGGTGAGTGTGATTGCTGGTGATGCAATAGGCCAGCAGGCTGACCGAAAATTCGGACGCCGCCTGCCGCAAGCGCGTGCGATATTCGGTCCGGTCCAGGCCGAAACGAAAGAGAAACCTGCGATCGTGGCATCGGTGAGTCAGGTGATACAAACAGCCCGGTATGATGATTCGATTGGCCCTGGGCATAGGTCAGCCATATCATGACATCGTCGTCGGCCCTCTTAAAAGCCAAAATCGGGGCCGAAAATCGCTTCTAAGGGCCGTTTTCGGGGGTCAAATCCGAGTCAAGATCATTATTTGCAATCAT
>CAYRCA010000423.1:0-4475 GCA_964422565.1 uncultured Acidobacteriota bacterium
ACAAGCTCCGGTATCACAAGATCATCATCATGACCGACGCCGACGTGGACGGCAGCCACATCCGCACCCTGCTGCTCACGTTTTTCTACCGGCAGATGACCGACCTAATCCGGCTGGGGCGCGTGTTCATCGCCCAGCCCCCGCTCTACCGGATCCAGGTGGGCAAGCAGGAGACCTACCTGAACCGGGAGCGGGAGCTCACTGAGTACCTCATGGCGAGGGCCACCGAGGACGTGGTTGTCCTCATTCCGGAATCGGGCCGCCGGTACGAGGGGCGGGCGCTGGTCCAGAAGATGCATGACCTCATGGAGTACCGGAAGATCCAGGAGAAGCTGAACCGCAAGGTGGGAGGCAATGGTCTTCTGGATGCCCTTTTGGTCGAGGTGTCGCGCGGGGACGAGTTCCGGCCGGAGACCGCCGAGGATGTCGCGTTCTTGGAGGAGAAGGATCGTCTCGACGGGATCGCCAAGGGGATGAGATCGCGGGGATTCTCGGCCGAGGTCCTTTACGACCAGGAGCACTCCCTGTTCGAGCTGAAACTCTCCCGAGACTCGGGAATTCCAGTCCGCATCAACCATGAGTTGCTGTCCTCCGCGGAATGGCAGCAACTGGTGCGCCTTCACCACAAGATCGTCGAGTTCAAGGAGACCGGGTTGATTATCCGGACCCGGGAACGGGAGACTGTTGTGGCCGGTCTGGACGAGCTGGTCGAACATATCCTGGCGGCCGGCAAAAAGAACCTTAGCATTCAGCGATACAAGGGCCTGGGAGAGATGAATCCGCTGCAGTTGTGGGAGACCACGATGAATCCCGAGACCCGGATGTTGCTCAAGGTCAACATTGAGGACGCCATCGAGACGGACGAGATCTTCACGATCCTCATGGGCGACCAGGTGGAGCCCCGTCGGAAGTTCATCGAGGACAATGCCCTCAACGTCAAGAACCTGGATATCTGATGCTCCGGCCTTCGCCATTCCCGGATGCGATCTTCAATCTCCGAGGACCCGTCGCCCCAAGGGCCGGTTGGCGGTAATCTTCGAACCAGCCAGAGGACATGAGCGAGTTGGAAAGAGAACTTTCGGTCAACATCGAAGAGGAGATGAAGTCGTCCTATCTGGACTACGCCATGTCCGTGATCATCGGAAGAGCGTTGCCGGATGTCCGGGACGGGCTGAAGCCGGTCCACCGACGGGTCCTTTACGCCATGCGGGACCTGGGGAACACCCCGAATCGACCCCACAAGAAGTCGGCCCGAATCGTCGGGGAGGTTATCGGCAAGTACCACCCCCATGGAGAATCCGCCGTCTACGACACGATTGTGCGCATGGCTCAGGAGTTCTCTATGAGGGCGCCTCTCATCGACGGCCAGGGGAACTTCGGGTCCGTCGACGGAGACTCTCCGGCGGCGATGCGCTACACCGAGGTCCGGATGTCGCGGCTGGCGGAGGAACTGCTGGCGGATATCGACAAGGAGACGGTCGACTTTCAGCCCAACTACGACGAGTCCCTGACGGAGCCGCTGGTGCTTCCGACGCGGGTCCCCAATCTTCTGGTCAACGGCACCTCGGGGATCGCGGTGGGAATGGCGACGAACATCCCGCCCCACAACCTGGGGGAGGTCGTCGACGCGTTGCTTCTGTTGCTGGATCGGCCCGGCGCGACCCTGGGAGATCTGATCGAGGTGCTGCCCGGCCCCGACTTTCCCACGGCCGGCTTCATCCATGGCCGACAGGGGATCGTGCAGGCCTACGCGTCGGGCCGCGGCGTGATCCAGATGCGGGCGCGCACATCCTTCGAGCCGGTGGGAAGGGATCGAACCGCCATCATCATCGAGGAGCTCCCCTACCAGGTCAACAAGGCGAAGCTTATCGAGCGGATCGCCCATCTGGTCCATGAGAAGCGGATCGACGGGATCTCCGACCTTCGGGACGAGTCGAGTCGGGAGGGGATGCGGGTCTATATCGAGCTCAAGCGGGACGCGGTGCCGGAGATCGTTCTCAACCATCTGTTCAAGCTGACTCCCATGCAGTCCTCCTTCGGCGTGATCCTGCTGGCGCTGGTGGACGGGCAGCCGCGGGTCATGACGCTCAAGGAGATCCTGCGGTTCTTTCTGGAGCATCGGAGAGAGGTGGTTCGCCGACGCACCGTCTTCGACTTGGACAAGGCGGAGCGGCGAGCCCATATACTCGAGGGGCTCACCAAGGCGCTGGATCACCTGGACGAGATCATCGCGCTCATCCGCGCCGCCGCCTCCCCGGCCGAGGCCAGGGAGCGGTTGATGGCGCGGTTGGACTTTTCGGAACCCCAGGCCCAGGCCATCCTGGAGATGAGGCTCCAGCGCCTGACGGCCCTGGAGCGGGACAAGGTTGTCGAGGAGTACCGCCAGCTGCTCGAGGAGATCGCGCGACTCCGGGAGATCCTTTCCCACGACACGGTTCTCAGGGACGTCATCCGCGGTGAGCTGAGACAGGTGAAGGAAGCCTATTCCAACCCTCGACGCACGGTGATCCTGGAGGAACAGGCGGAGCTCACGGTGGAGGACTTGATCGCCGAGGAACAGGTCGTCATCACGGCGACGCGGAACGGGTACATCAAGCGCACCTCCCTAGACGCGTATCGAAGCCAATCCCGCGGCGGCAAGGGCCGCAGGGGAATGTCGGTCGCCACCGCCGAGGATCTGATCGAATACCTCTTTGTGGCCTCCACACACGCCTACCTGTTGATTTTCACCGACCGCGGGCGCGCCTACTGGCTGAAGGTCTATGAGATTCCCAGCGTCGGGACGGCGGGGCGCGGCCGCCCCATAATCAATCTGATCAACGTCGAAAAGGACGAGCAGATCGCCGACATCATCTCCGTCGCCAACTTCGAGTCGGAGGCGTTCGTCATGATGGTTTCGCGGCGGGGTTTTGCGAAGAGGACGCCGCTGAGGGCCTTCTCCAATCCCCGCGCGGCGGGCATCATCGCCTGCGGAGTCGATGAGGGCGACCGGTTGTTGAAGGTCGGACTGACCGGTGGACGGGGTCAGGTGCTGCTGGCCACCCGCGATGGGCAGGCGATCCGATTCCCGGAGCGGGATGTCCGCCCCATGGGTCGGACGGCGCGAGGCGTTCGGGGCATCTCGTTGCGGTCCGGGGACTTCGTCGTCAGCATGTGCATCCTGGGGGACGCCGCCGGCGAGATCCTGGCGGTTACCGAGAACGGCTACGGCAAGAGAACCCCGTTGGACGAGTACCGGATTCAGGGCCGGGGCGGAGTGGGAGTGATCAACATCCGGACGAGCCAGCGCAACGGACTGGTGGTGGGCGCAAGCCACGTCACGGAGCCGGGCGATCTCATTCTTGTGACCGCAAAGGGGAAACTCATCCGCCTTCCCGTCGACCAGATCCGCCTGACCGCTTCCCGCAGCACGCTGGGTGTTCGCTTGATCGACCTCGAGGGGGACGACCGGGTCGCCGACATGACGCTGGTCCCCCTCGAATCCGTTGAATCCGATGATGAAGAAGTGGTTGAGAACTGACGGCCGCTGGGTTCTTCTGGTGCCCGTGCTCTGTTTCGTGGCGGGGGCCTGGTATTTCACCCGAGACCGCACCGATCTCAGGATCTCCTTCGAACGGGCCCAGGAGGATTGGCGTTCGGCCCGCTATGAGGAGGCCATCTCCGCCTTCCTGGAGATCCAGAAGGAGCATCCCGAAAGCGAGCTAGCCCCGGAGGCCCTCTGGGAAGCCGCCACCATCTTCTATTTCAATCTCTACGACATCAGCAACGCGATGCACTATTTCTACCGCCTGATCGCCGAATACCCCCAGTCGCGACTGGCGCTGGAAAGTCATCTGAAACTGGCGGAGATCTTTGAGGTGGAACTGAACGAGTCGCTCAACGCCCTGTCCCACTGGGAACAGGCCTTGGCGGGACCACTGGATGAGGCGCGTCGGTGGGAAGTCGAGTTCAAGGTGGCCGACACCCACTTCAAGATGGAGCGATTCGATTTGGCCTTCGAAACGTTTGAGCGTATGATCGCTGCCGAAGGGATAGACAAACATGTCGCGCAGCGGGCCCGGCTGCGGGTGGGTACGATCCACCAGATTGAGCGGCGGCACGAGGAGTCGATCGCGATCTTCAGCCAGGCGCTGGCGGCGAATCCCTGCGGTGACTGCAGACTCCAGGCTCAGCTGGGCCTGATCGAGAGCTACGAGATTTTGGACCGGCTTTCGGAAGCTATCGAGACCGCGCGGGACATCGGTTCCGACGAGTATCCGCCCGAGCGGCGGGAGGAACTGCTGAGAAGGCTGCTGGAGAAGAGGAAATACTACGAGCCCGGCTTATGGGGTGGCCTCTAGAACTCGACCAGATACTGATAATCGCCGTCGGGGCCGGAGTCATACTGCTCTTGGTCTCCGTCGTGCTCTTGGTTCGTCGCCGCCGGAGGAGAGCGCCCGCGGCCGGGTTCGGCTTCGATCTGGCGACCTACCAGG
>CAYRCA010000424.1:0-4467 GCA_964422565.1 uncultured Acidobacteriota bacterium
AATTTATGACCGGAGTCGCAGCCAATCCCCCCAGCGGCCCCAGGCTGGTGACGGTGAAAGTGCTCCCCTTCAGGTCCTTTGCAGCGAGTTCCCCCCGTCGGGCCGCGTCGGTGAAGCGACGAACCTCCTCCGAAAGCTCCAGGAGGGGCTTCCGCTCCACGTCTCGAACGACTGGAACGACCAAACCCTCGGGCGTCGCGGTGGCGATGCCGATGTGGTAACGCTTGTGAAGCCGGATCTCTCCCCGCTCCTCGTCCAGACTGGAGTTCAGCAGGGGAAACGACCTCAGGCCCGACACCACCGCCTTGAGAATGAACGGCAGATAGGTGATGCGCCGGGCCTCGTCACCGGCGAGGAAGCGGCGACGCAACTCCACCAACTGGGTTACGTCGGCCTCCTCGATATAGCTGTAATGAACGGCGGACCGCTTGGACCGCTTCAGGTGCTCCCCGATTCTGCGGCGCAGCGCGCGGTAGGGTATGGTCTGGAACTCCGCCCCCTCCCGCCCCGGGGTCTCGGACACCGTCTCGCCGGGCGAATCCAGGTCTTCCTCCAGGATCCTGCCGCCGGGACCACTGCCCTTGACCTTCGAAAGATCGATGTCCCGGGCCTGAGCGAGCCGCCTAACGGCCGGAGTGGCCAGGACCGTGTCCGGGGGGCGACTCCGCCCGGTCGCTTTCGGGACCTCCCGGGCCTCCGGACGCGCCGGCTCGGAAACTTCCCGAGCCGCCGGTTCCTCCCGGCCGGTGTCGATCACCACCAGGGTCGCGCCAACATCGATCGTGTCTCCCTCGGCGCCCCGGCATTCCAGCACGCGCCCTTTCACCGGCGAGGGAAGCTCCACGGTGGCCTTGTCGGTCATCACCTCCACCATGGGCTGATCCTCCTCCACCTCATCTCCGACCTCGATCAGCCAGCGGACAATCTCTCCCTCAACAACGCCCTCTCCGATATCAGGCAGCCTGAACTCGAATGCCATGTTGGAAAATCCCGTCCCAGATCAGAAGTTGACGACTTGTACAAGGGCCTGGCGAATCCGTCCCTTGTTCGGCAAGTACTCGTTTTCGTACGTATAGGGAAAGGGGGTATCGAAACCGGTCACTCGAAGAATGGGCGCCTGCAGGCTGAGCAAGGCCTTCTCCCCGATCGAGGCCGCCAGTTCGGCGCCGACGCCGCAGGTCTTCGGCGCCTCGTGTACGATAACGACCCGTCCCGTCTTCCTGACGGACTCGAGGACAGTCGCGATGTCGAACGGCATGAGGGTACGGAGATCGATGACTTCGCAGCCGATGTTGTCCTCCTCCTCGGCTTCGGAGACAGCGCCCAACACCGTTTGCACCATTGAGCCGTAGGCGATCACAGTGGCATCCGAACCGCTCCTGACGACCTTGGCCTTCCCGATCTCCACCGTATACTCGCCCTCCGGCACGTCGCCCCGCGCCGCCCGATAGATTCGCTTCGGCTCCATGAAGATAACCGGGTTGTCGTCTCGCATGGATGAGATCAGCAGACCCTTGGCATCGAAAGGGTTGGAGGGGATCACCACCTTCAGGCCCGCGGTATGAACGAAATAGGCCTCGGGGCTCTGGGAGTGATAGTGCCCGCCGCGGATTCCGCCCCCATAAGGCGTGCGGATGACCATCGGGCAGGAAAACTGCCCGCCGGATCGGTATCGCATTTTGGCCGCCTCGTTCACAATCTGATCGAAGGCGGGATAGATGAAGTCGGCAAACTGGATCTCGGGAACGGGGCGCAGGCCGTTCATGGCCATCCCGACAGCCACCCCCACGATGCCGGCCTCGGCCAGGGGCGTGTCGAAGACCCGATCCGCGCCGAATTCCTCCTGCAGTCCCTGGGTGGCCCGGAACACGCCGCCGAAATTGCCGACATCCTCTCCGAAGACCACCACCCGGCCGTCGAGGCGCATTTCCACCCGTAGAGCGTCATTGACCGCTTGAATGATGTTCATCGTGGGCATGAAATGCCTCGCTCAGGTCTCGCTGACCACCGGCTGGATAAGGGAAGCTCGCTGCTCCTCCAAGTGCCACGGCACCGTATCCAGCACGTCCTCGAACAGAGTATCGAGCTCGGGCGGCCCCAAAGCCTCCACCTTCTCCAACGCGGAGTGGATCTCCTCCCTGATCTGATCTTCCAACCGGACGTCCCGCTCGTCGCTCCAGAGTCCCCGCTTCAGGAGAAACCGCTTAAATCGGGAGATCGGGTCCCTTTCCTTCCATTCCTCCACCTCGTCGTCATTGCGGTAGGCACGCGGATCGTCCGACGTGGAGTGCGCTCCCTGACGATAGGTCAAAGCCTCGATCAGAGTGGGGCCTTCTCCCGCCCGCGCCCGACGGACGGCGGCCTCGGTCACCGCGTAAACCGCCAGAGCGTCGTTGCCGTCCACGCGCACCCCTTCGATTCCATAAGCCGCCGCCTTGACGGCGATGTTCCGGGAAGCCGTCTGCCTTTCCAGGGGGACCGATATGGCGTACTGGTTGTTGCGGCACAGGAAGACCACCGGGGCTCGGAAGACGCCCGCGAAGTTGCAGGCGACATGGAAATCCCCCTGGGATGTGGCGCCATCACCGAAATAGACCAACGCCACTTCCGATTTCCCCTGGATCCGGGCGGCCAGCGCCAAGCCGGTGGCGTGCGGGATCTGGGAACCGACCGGACTCGAAACCGGCAGCAGCCTCAGCGCGGCCGAACCCCAATGGCAAGGCATCTGGCGCCCCTTCATGCGGTCTTCCGAATTGCCGTAGATCTGGCACAGAAAATCGTGAAACGAATATCCTCGCAGGAAAGCGGCTCCGGCCTCCCGATAGCAGGGAACGAGCCAGTCATCCTTCTCGAGAGCGAGCGCGCTGCCGATGATGGCCGCCTCCTCCCCGAGGGATCCCACAAAGAAGCCGATCCGACCCTGGCGCTGTAGCCGGGTCATCCGTTCATCGACCCGGCGGTTGAAAAGCATAGCCCGATAGAGGCGGAGAAGATCCTCTTCCGCCAGGGGGGGCACCCGGGTGCCCTCCCTGATTCCACCCTGCTCGTCGATGATGCTGAAGATGGTCTCCGACATGGCCGAGGGGATTATATCTTTGACAATAGAGCCGCTCAACTCAACTCGACTTGTAAGATCCACCGCCTCCATTCCACGGCGGTGATCCCGATCGATGCGCGGCTCCTTGATCGCGGCGAGCCGGCGCGGATCAGGGCGGCCATGTCCCCGGCCCGCTCGTATCCGTCGGCGAGACGACTCCAGCCCAGCATCGCGGTTGGACGGGAGTAGCGGTTTGGACCCCCGGTACCCCGTGTGGTTCAATAATCCGAAGTGGCGAGGTCATCGGGATGAATCGATTTGCTCTTCTCGTGTCGGTTACGCTGTTTCTGGTCTCCTGGATGGTTCCCGAGGGGAGGGGGAAGATCTCGGTCGCCCACCGGGGGGCCTCCGCCTACGCGCCGGAACACACCGTCGAGGCCTATCGTCTTGCCATCGAACAGGAGGCGGATTATGTGGAGCCGGACCTGCAGGTGACCCGAGACGGGGTTCTGGTCTGCCTGCACGACCTCACCCTGGAACGGACAACCGACGTGGAGCGAAGGTTTCCGGATCGCTTCCGGGAAGTGGATGTCGACGGCGAGAAGGTGCGAGGCTGGTTTGTGGCCGACTTCACCCTGGAGGAGGTGAAGACTCTGGACGCGGGAAGCTGGTTCCACGAATCGTTTCGGGGCACCCGGATCCTCACCTTTCGAGAGGCCATCGAGTTGGTGAAGGGAAAGGCGGGGCTTTACCCCGAGCTCAAGTCACCCGAGTTCTATCGTGGAAGGGATCATCCCCCTATTGAGGAGTTGCTGGTGGAGGACCTGCGTCAGGGTGGACTGGACCCCGCCGATCCGGATACGGCGGTGATCGTCCAGTCGTTCGATCTGTCGTCGCTCCGCATCCTCCGGGATGAGCTGGGTTGCGCTTTGCCCCTGGTCTTTCTGTTTTCCTCGCGGGAGGCCGAGCGCTGGACAAGTGACGAGGGGCTGCGGGAGATCCGCGCCGCGGCGGACGGAATCGGACCCCTCAAGGACATCCTCCTGCGCCAGCCGGACCTGGTGGCCCGCGCACACGCCCTGGGTTTGACGGTCACGCCCTACACCTTCCGTTCCTCGAATGTTCCGGAGAGATTTGAATCCGTTCGGGACGAGATGCGGTACTTTCTTTACGATCTGGGCGTGGACGCGGTTTTCACCGACAACCCGGACCTATTTCCGAGGGAATGAATGAGTCGTAGGAATCGAATTCTGTTGCCCCTGGTGTTTCTGGTTTTTGCCGTATACATCGTGTATCTCACCTTCAACATCGCCGAGCACACAGTGCACGTCTGCATGGAGTTTCAGGGGATCAGGGCCTGCAGAACCGCCTCCGGGGCCACCCGCGAGGATGCTTTGTCGACCGCCAAGAACAATACCTGCGCCCAGCTG
>CAYRCA010000425.1:0-3322 GCA_964422565.1 uncultured Acidobacteriota bacterium
CGCCACAATCTGGTTTCGAAGTCTTCGCCCGAATCCGGGTCCGGGGATTCGAGTCTGGCCGGTCGATCATTCTTGGTTTGGGCCGAATGCTCAAGCTACGGATTGCACGGCTCGGGGCGGGCCGAGCGTTGACACTCCTTCATCAGGGAAGAGGAGGGGGGCGGAGCCGGAAACCTTGCCAAGCCCAAGCCTACCGGACAATGTTGTACTGGTCGATTTTCGTAAGGAGGGTCTTGTAGCTGACGCGAAGTTCTTTGGCGGCCTTGGACTTATTCCAGTTGGTACGCTGAAGGGTGCGCACGATCATGTTGCGTTCGACCTGGGAGACGGCGCGGCGGGTGACCTCCTTCAGATCGAAGTTGGCGTCGGTGGCGCCCTCTCCGACGTACTGTTCGGCAAGTTGCTCGATTTCAGCCGACTGACTCTCCGACACCTTGGAGCGAAGTTCTGTCTCGATGGACTCGGCATCCTGAAGCACGACGTAACGTTTGACGATATTTTCCAGTTCGCGCACATTGCCGGGCCAGTCGTACGCCTCCAGCGCGTCCATCAGGGAGCCGGGGATCTCGGAAATGTCGGACTCGTACTGTTTGGCGTATTTCGCCAGGAAAAATTCGCAGAAGCTGGGAATATCCTCCTTGCGGTGGCGCAGCGGGCCTACATTGATATTGACGACATTGAGGCGGTAATAGAGGTCTTCACGAAATTTCCCCTCTTTGATGGCCGCCTCCAGCTTCCGGTTGGTGGCAGCCACCACGCGCACGTGGACCTGCACGTCCTCGTTGCAGCCCAGGCGGGCGAATTGTCCGTCCTGCAGCACTTGCAGCAGCTTGGCCTGCACGGACGAGGTGAATTCCGCGATCTCGTCCAGAAAGATCGTGCCGTGATTCGCGAACTCGAACTTGCCGGGGCGGTCGATATACGCGCCTGTGAATGCGCCCTTGCGGTAACCGAACAGTTCGCTTTCCACCAACTCCAGCGGCATGGCGGCGCAGTTGACCTTCACGAAGGGACGGTCGGCCAGATTGGAGTTTTTGTGGATGAAGCGGGCGACGACATCCTTGCCCACACCCGTTTCCCCGGTGATGAGGACGGGTACTTGGGACTTGGCCACGCGCAGAGCCGTCTTCCGCACCTCCTGCATGCTCCTGCTTTCACAAATGAAATGCACCGCCGGCGGGACGGCCTTGACTTCCGCCCTTTCCCCGTTGTGTCCCGCAAGGATGTTCGAAACCACCTGTCGCAGTTCGGCCGTCGTGAAGGGTTTGCAGACATAGTCGCAGGCCCCCTCTTGAATGGCTTGGACGATGGTTCTTGGGTCGCGACTGGCAGACAGCGCCACGACGGGTATCCTGCCCGCGTGCTCGCAGATCTCACGGAGGGAGACGGACTTGCCGTTCTGGGCGATGGGGTCGACGAAGATCAGGTCGGGCCTGATCTTTCCTTCAGCCAGCATGGACTGGGCCTGGGTCCAGTTCGGACAGGTGACGACCTCGAAGCCGGCGGAACTCAAGCTTCGGGAGAGATAATCGAGCATCCCCTCCTGGTCGTCAACACAGAGGATCTCCTGCAAATGGCTCAAAGCACCCTCTCCTCACAGGCGCGACTCCTTTGAATCAAGGATAGATAAGTGTAGTGGGGAATAGTGCTCCAAGTCAAGTGGCAACGGGCCTTGGGGGTTTTGGAGCCCCGGGGTTTTCCGGGCTTCCAGGCGCCCTTCGACTCTCCGGCTCCGGGCTCGCCGATGGGGGCTCTTGACGAACAAACTCGGCCCAAGCGCGCCGCCGCAACGTTGGGCGAAGCCGCGGCTCGACCCCGGGGCCGACCGCGGAGTCGTCGCCGATTCGAGCGATGAGGCTCGAAGTGCCGGAAGACGCGCTTTCCGGATGACGCCCGTCTAGGCGTCGCCCAAGCCATCACTTGTAGCCGAGGATGGGGGATAGCCAGCGCTCCATCTCGGCCACGCCGAAGCCCTTGCGGCGGGCATAATCCTCCACCTGGTCGCGGTCAATCCTGCCGACGCCGAAGTAGTGAGACTCGGGATGGGAGAAATAGAACCCGCACACCGAAGCCGCCGGCAACATCGCGTAGGACTCGGTGAGGTGAACGCCGATGCGCCGGGTGACGTCCAGCAGGGAGAAGAGCGGACCCTTTTCCGTGTGGTCGGGACAGGCGGGATAGCCGGGAGCCGGACGGATACCCTGGTAGCGCTCCCGAATCAAGCCTTGGCCGTTCAGATCCTCGTCGGGGGCGTATCCCCAGATTTCGCGACGCACTTTGAGGTGGAGGAACTCGGCGAAGGCTTCCGCCAAGCGGTCGGCGAGAGCCTTGGCGAGAATCGCGCTGTAGTCGTCATGCGCCCCCTCGTATGAGCCCACGAGCTCGTCCAGACCGATGCCGGCGGTGACGGTGAAAAAGCCCAGGTAGTCGGGTCGGCGGGTGTCCACCGGCGCCAGGAAGTCGGCCAGGCAGCGGTTGGGGCGTCCGGCAGCCTTCCGGGTTTGCTGGCGCAGGAAATGGAAGCGCTCCAGCACCCGGGTTCTTGACTCGTCGGCGAAGATCTCGATGTCGTCTCCATCAGCCTGGGCGGGAAAAAGGCCCACCACCCCCCGGGCCTCGAGTCGCTGGCGGGTCGACATCTCCTCCAGGAGCCGCCGGGCGTCCTCGAAGACGCGGCGCGCCTCCGCGCCCTTCACCGGGTCATCCAGAATTCCGGGATAGCGTCCCGGCAGCTCCCACACCTGGAAGAAGGGTGTCCAATCGATGTACCGGCTGAGCTCATCGAAGCCGATGCCGGAAAGCTCGCGGACGCCCGTCGAGCGGGGGGTGGGGGGGGCATAGCCGCTCCAGTCGATGGGGAGACGATTCTCCCGCGCCTCGGAAAGGCTGCGGAATTGAATGCTCGAGTCTCGGGAAGCGTGGCGTCTCCGGATCTCCTCGTACTCCCGGGCGATCTTTTCCGTGAAGTCGTCACGTCTGTCCCGGCTGAGGAGATTCGACGCCACGGCCACGCTTCGAGACGCGTCCGAAACATGGATTGTTGAGTTGGAATAGTGGGGACTGATCTTAACCGCCGTATGGGTCGGGGAGGTCGTGGCACCACCGATCAGCAAGGGAATCCGGAAGCCCAGGCGCTCCAGTTCCGAGGCCACATGGCACATCTCATCCAGGGAGGGCGTGATCAGGCCGCTCAGCCCCACGATATCGACCTTCTCCGATCGGGCCGTCTCCAGGATGCGGGTCGCCGGAACCATGACGCCCAGGTCGATGACGTCGTAATTGTTGCAGCGGAGGACGACCCCGACGATGTTCTTGCCGATGT
>CAYRCA010000425.1:3332-4457 GCA_964422565.1 uncultured Acidobacteriota bacterium
ACGTCCCCCTTGACGGTGGCCAGCAGGATCCGTCCCTTGGCCCGCCTTTCCCCGCCCGCCTCCTGTTCCGCTTCGATGAACGGCACCAGGTAGGCCACCGCCTTCTTCATGACGCGGGCGCTCTTGACCACTTGAGGCAGAAACATCTTTCCGGCGCCGAACAGGTTGCCCACGACGTCCATGCCATCCATCAACGGTCCCTCGATGACATGGATGGGATGATCGAACTGGCGCCGAGCCTCCTCGGTGTCGGACTCGACGAAATCGCCGATGCCGTGGACGAGGGCGTAGGTGAGCCTCTCGGCCACCGGCTTGGCCCGCCAGGCTTGCTCCTCCTGCTCCCGTCGCCTGCGGTCCGAGTACCGTTCGGCGATCTGCAGTAGGCGCTCGGTGGAGTCTGGCCGGCGGTTCAGAATCACGTCCTCGACGCGCTCCCGCAGGTTGGAATCGATGTCCTCGTAGACGGCCAGCTGCCCGGCGTTGACGATGGCCATGTCGAGTCCCGCCTGAATCGCATGGTAAAGAAACACGGAGTGCATCGCCTCCCGAACGGAGTCGTTTCCCCGGAAGGAGAAGGAGAGGTTGCTCACGCCACCGCTGGTCTTGACGTAAGGCAGAGCCCGTTTCAACCGGCGGACCGCTTCGATGAAATCGACGGCGTAGTTGTTGTGTTCGTCGATACCCGTCGCCACGGCGAAGATGTTCGGATCGAAAATAATCTCCTCCGGGGGAAAATCCACCTTCTCGGTCAACAGCGAGTAGGCGCGGCGGCAGACTTCGACACGGCGCTCGAGGGTGTCGGCCTGGCCCTTCTCGTCGAAGGCCATGACGACGACGGCGGCCCCATAGCGCCGGGCCAGCCTTGCCTGGCGGAGGAACTCCGCCTCCCCCTCCTTCAGGCTGATGGAGTTCACCACCGACTTTCCCTGGAGGCACTGGAGACCGGCTTCGATCACTTCCCACCTGGACGAGTCCACCATCACCGGGATTCGGCTGATATCGGGTTCCGCCGCAGCCAGGTTGAGGAATCGCACCATGGCCTGGCGGGAGTCGAGCATGGTGTGCTGCAGGACGATGGGCACGGTCGACTCGATCACGCTCGCGAAATCGGTGTCTTTCGGCACG
>CAYRCA010000426.1:0-4452 GCA_964422565.1 uncultured Acidobacteriota bacterium
ACAGACGTATCTGGAGCGCGACCTGCAGGTTTTGCGGGCGGTGGAAAACCTGGCCGACTTCCGGCGGCTCATGACGGCGGCCTGCCTGCGCGTCGGCGGTCTACTCAACCAGACCGAGCTGGGACGCGACGTCGGAATCAGCCAGCCGCAGGTGCATCGCTTCCTGAACCTCATGGAGACGAGCTACCTGGCGATCCGGCTACCGTCTTACTCCGTCAACCGTACCCGACGTCTGATCAAGGCGCCCAAGCTTTACTGGAGCGACCCCGCGCTGGCGATGCATCTGGCTGGAGAGTCCGAGCCACGGGGCCCGCACCTCGAAAACCTGGTTCTGGCGGATCTGCTGGCGTGGCGCGACGTGCAGGCCCGCCGACCGCAAATCCTCTTCTGGCGAACCGCCGCCGGCCACGAGGTGGACTTTGTGATCGAGGACCCGAAACGTCTGCTGCCCGTCGAGGTCAAGGCCGCCGCCCGTGTGAGTCCCGGCGACGCGAGGAGTCTCGAGGTGTTTCTCGACGAGTACGCCGACTCCGCCGATGGTGGGCTTCTTCTCCACTGCGGCGGCGAAGCGTTTCCGCTCACGAAGCGCATACTGGCCGCTCCATGGTGGGCGGTGTGCTGAGGAGGCCCCCTCGATGGGGGCGACGAATCGCCAACCCTTCAACGCTTGCGTCGGGTGTATAATTCCCTCAAAACGGACTTGCCGTTTCCGGGATTCCCGATGTCCGGGAACCCGGCTTTTCTTTCCCTGTTTTCAGGGTGGAAGATCGGTCTGGAGGAACTCGGCCTTGAGAGGAGCGGACGTCCAGGAAGAGCTTCAGCCGTCGCTGGGCTCATCGGATCGGGGGATAACCAACGACTTCAGCATCGAGGTGGCGACCGTCAACGGTTCCGGAAGCCAGTCCTCGAACAACGTGCTGATGCGCGCGATCTTTCGAATGGGCATTCCCGTCAGCGGGAAGAACCTCTTTCCGTCCAACATCGCCGGCTTGCCCACCTGGTTCACGATCCGGGCTTCCAGGCATGGGTTTATCGGCCGGAAGAAGGAAGTGGACATTCTGGTGGCGATGAACTCCCAAACGGCCCGGGAGGATGTCGAGTCGCTCGATCCGGGCCGGGTGGTCGTCTTCGAGGAGAAGTTCAAGCTGGATCGGGTGCGGGACGACCTGGTTCACTACCCGGTTCCCTTCAACGATCTGGCCCGAGACCTGGTGGACGATTCCCGGCTTCGCAAGCTGGTGGCAAACATGGTTTATGTCGGAACTCTGGCCAGACTTCTTTCCATTCCCATGGAGGAGGTTCACGGGGCCATCGAGCACTGGTTTCAGTCGAAGCGCAAGGCCATCGACCTCAACATTCGAGCCGCCGACGCCGGCGCCGAGTATGTTGGGGCCCATCTGACGAAGAGAGACCCCTACACGCTGGAACGGATGGACTTCACGCGGGGAAAGATCCTCGTCGACGGAAACACGGCGTCCGCGCTGGGATGCGTCTTCGCGGGCGTGACGGTTTCGACCTGGTACCCGATCACCCCCTCCACCAGTCTGGCCGAGGCGCTGACCGACTATCTGGGCCGCTTTCGTCGGGACCCGGACACGGGACTGGCCACCTACGCGGTCGTTCAGGCCGAAGATGAGCTCGCCGCCCTGGGAATTGCCCTGGGAGCCGGCTGGGCCGGCGCCAGGGCCATGACGGCCACGTCCGGTCCCGGAATCTCACTGATGGCGGAGTTCGCGGGGTTCGGCTATTTCGCCGAGATTCCCTGTGTCATTTTCGATGTCCAGCGGATCGGCCCCAGCACCGGGCTGCCCACCCGGACCTCGCAGGGCGACATCTTTTCCCTCTACCACCTGTCGCACGGCGACACCAAACATTTGGTGCTGCTTCCCGCCGACATGCGGGAATGCTTCGAGATGGCCTACCAGGCCTTCGACCTGGCGGAGCGGTTTCAGCAGCCGGTGTTTGTCGCCACGGATCTGGACTTGGGGATGAACAACTGGATGTCCGATCCGTTCCCGTATCCCTCGGACCCGTTGCGGCGAGGCAAGGTGTTGAGTCGCGAGGACCTGGAGACCCTCGAGGAGTTCGCCCGCTATCGAGACCTGGATGGGGACGGAATACCCTATCGAACCCTGCCCGGAACCGACCATCCTCTGGCCGCCTACTTCACCCGAGGCAGCGGGCACAACGAGCAGGCTGGATATTCGGAAAGGCCGGAAGACTACGAGCGGCTCATGGACCGGCTGAGACGTAAGCTGGACACGGCGCGGGACGCCGTTCCCCAGCCGGTCGTAAAGCTCCGGGACCAGGCGAGGATCGGCCTCATCGCCTACGGCTCCTCCGATGTGGCGGTCGAGGAAAGCCTGGTTCAGCTGGAGACGGAAGCCGGTCTCCGGGCGGGATACTTCCGCATCCGGGCCTTGCCGTTGACCCGGCACATTCGGGATTTCCTTGAAAGACACGAACGGGTGTACGTGATCGAGCAGAACCGTGACGGACAGATGGCCGATCTAGTGATGCTGGAAGTGCCGCACTGTGCCGCGAAGATTCGAAAGATCCTCCACTACAACGGCCTGCCGATCGATGCGCGGGGTGTTACGGAGCGCATCCTGTCGGCGGAGGCGGCTAGCGTGAGAGGTGAGCGATGACGACTGCGACCCGGAAAACCAATCGAATCGGACTCGCGATGGCCGACTATAAGGGCGCCCCCTCGACCTTATGCGCCGGCTGTGGGCACGACGCCATTTCGAGCCAGATCGTCCGCGCCTTCTTTCAGATGGGAGTCGAACCCCATCGCGTGGTCAAGATGAGCGGGATCGGCTGCTCGAGCAAGACACCGGCCTACTTTCTCGGCAGGTCCCACGGATTCAACAGCGTGCACGGCCGGATGCCGTCGGTGACCACGGGCGCCATGGTGGCCAATCGCGACCTGATCTGCATCGGGGTTAGCGGCGACGGCGACACGGCCTCCATCGGGCTGGGCCAGTTCTGCCACATGTTGAGGCGCAACATCCCCATGGTCTACGTCATGGAGAACAACGGGGTCTACGGGCTCACCAAGGGCCAGTTCTCAGCCACGGCCGACCTGGGCAGTCGCCTGAAGACCGGAGTCGTCAACGACCTCCCCTCCATCGACATCTGCAAGCTGGCCATCGAGATGGGGTGCAGCTACGTGGGCCGGTCCTTCGCCGCCGATCCGAAGCAGGTCGTGGCGCTGCTGCAGGGAGCTTTGAGCCATCGGGGAACGGCGGTGTTGGATATTCTGAGCCCCTGCGTGACCTTCAACGATCACGAGGGATCCAGCAAGAGCTACCAGTGGGGGAAGGAGCGGGAGGAACTGCTCCACGAGATCGATTTCGTCCCTCATTTCGAACCCCTACCCGAAGTGGAGTACGCCGAGGGGGAAGTGGCGGAAGTCGAGCTCCACGACGGATCGAGCATCCTGCTGCGCAAGGCCGCCCGGGACTACGACCCCACCGACCTGCCCCAGGTGTTCCGGATGCTGCGGGAGAGCCGCGAGAAGGGCGAGTTCCTCACCGGACTTATCTATGTCAACCCGATCGCCGACAGCTTAATCGATCGGCTGGGCATCGTGGAGACGCCGCTGGCCCGGCTGTCCGAATCGTTGCTGAAGCCGGGTCCCGAGGCACTCGACGAGGTCATGCGGGAGTTGGCGTAGCCGGGCGACCGGCTGGCCGGTCAGCCTCGGGGCCACGGATTACCGAATTCTCAAGCCACGAATTGCGCTCCCTCGAAGCCCCGGAACCTCGGAACCTCCGCTAGTCGGAATCAGCATCGAGGAGTTTCTCGATCTCCTCCAACTCCCGCTTCATCTCCTGAATGGCCCGGCGGCGACCGGACTCGAGGCTGCCGCGAAACAACGGCATCTCCTCCTTCGAGCCGTAATCCTCCAAGAGACGGATGTTGGCCCCGGCGATCGTATAGCCCTGCTCGTACAACAGGCTCTTGATCCTCTCGATCAACTCGAGGTCGTTTCGTCGGTAGATCCGCTGGCCCGAGCGGTTCTTCACCGGCTTCAGCCGGCTGAAAACCGTTTCCCAGTAGCGCAACACATGAGGTTCGATCTCGCAGATCTTGCAGACTTCGCCGATTTTGTAGAAGAGTTTTTTGCGGTTCCTTGTCATCGGACCAGCCGTATTACGATTATCGTGGACCTGTCGCCGGACTGGCGCAGTGACCGGCGAAAGCCGTGGGGCCGAAGGCCGGAGAAGAACGCCCGGGGGCAACCCGGCGGCGACAGGCGGGGATGCCTGTCGCCCTTCCCGTCCATCGGCGGTCCGAGTCGGATTCAGGCAGCGAGCGCCCGGACTTCGGAGCCGGGGCACTCGATACCGGTCGCCGATGGGATTCTCGATCTGGAAACTTCGACTTTCGCTCTCTCAACAAGGCCAAGGCCATCAACTCAGACGCCCGAAGAGGGCGCCGGCGCCG
>CAYRCA010000427.1:0-4452 GCA_964422565.1 uncultured Acidobacteriota bacterium
GCCCGCGACGTTGCCCCGCTCACCCGGGCACTATGTGGAGTGGGTCAACTACGCCAAAGGGGACGGTCCGGTACCCGGCTCGAATTTCCAGTACTCCGGCTGGACCACCGAGGCCAACCACCTCGGCAACGTGGCATACCGGACCGGAAAGAAGATCGAGTGGGACTACCGGAACATGCGCGCCACCAACGCGCCGGAAGCGGACCCATTCATCAAAAGGCCCGAGTACCGGAGCGGCTGGGATGACATTTTGAAGTTCCAGCATGGAAGGGCAACGGATGACTGATGCGGTCCGCTTGATCTTTGAAAAGCTCAAAGCCCTGATCGTACTTTGGAAAGCCCCGAGTGGAGTGCTCGCGCTGGTCGTTGCGGCGGGCTCCGCCTCGGGAGCGGGCACCTTCCAATGGCGAACGGCCACGCCTGAGAGCCAGGGGATGTCCTCGGAGCGACTTGAGACGGCGCGAGAAGTTCTGGAAGCCCGGGGCACCCGGAAACTGCTTGTCGTCCGGAACGACCATATCGTGTTCGAGTGGTACGCCCCGGAGGACGGCCCGGAAACCCGACACTACTCGGCCTCCCTGGCCAAGGCCCTGGTGGGGGGAATGTCGCTTCTCCTGGCTCTCAACGACGGACTTCTCTTCCCCGACACCCCCGCCTGCCACTTCATCCCCCAGTGGGCGGAGGACCGCCTCAAGGCCCGCATCACCATCCGGCAGCTTGCCACCCACTCGTCCGGCATAGAAGACGCCGAAGAGGGGGGATTGCCTCACTCCGAGCTCGGCGGCTGGAAGGGGGACTTCTGGCGAAGAATCCCGGATCCCTTCACTCTATCCCGCGACCTGGCGCCGGTGGTTTTCACGCCCGGAACCCGGTACGCCTACAGCAATCCCGGTATGGCGATGCTGGCGTACGCCGTGACGGCCAGCCTCAAGGACACACCCCACCGGGACATCCGCACTCTCTTGAGAGAGCGCGTCATGCGACCCATCGGCGTGGGGGACGACGAGTGGTCCATGGGGTACGGCGCCACCTATGAAGTGGACGGTCTGCCGCTGGTCCCCAACTGGGGTGGGGGTTCCTTCACCGCTCGAGCCGTGGCCCGCGTGGGGCGTCTGATGCTGAGGAAGGGCGATTGGGAAGGCAACCAATTGTTTGACCCCCATTGGGCCCGGAAAGTGGTCCGCTACGCTCGGACTCCCCTGCCCGGACGTCCTCCGGGAAATCCCCAGCCCGCTTCCGGACTCGGCTGGTGGACCAATTCCGACGGCGTCTGGAACCGCCTCCCCAGGGATGCCTTCGCGGGAGCGGGGGCGGGGAATCAAGTGCTCCTTGTGATTCCCAGCCTCAACATGATCGTTGTCCGAAACGGGTCGAACCTGTACGATCCCGACCAGAACGAGGGATTCTGGGGAGGGATCGAGAAATACCTGTTCGACCCCGTCATGGAGGCCGTCACGGCCGCGCCTTATCCACCGAGCGAAATCGTCGCTTCCATGGAGTTCGCACCGCCTTCGGAGATCATTCGGCAGGCCGAGGGAAGCGACAATTGGCCGATGACGTGGGCTGACGACGACAACCTCTACACCGCCTACGGGGACGGCTGGGGCTTCGAACCGCCCACCGAGATCAAGCTCAGCCTGGGGTTGGCCCGCGTCGACGGATCGCCTCCGGACTTCCGAGGCGTCAACCTCCGAACGATCAGCGGCGAGCGGGTGGGCGACGGCCGGGTGGGTCCCAAGGCCAGCGGCATGCTCATGGTGGAGGGGGTCCTCTACATGTGGCTCAGAAACGCCAACTTTCAGGGCTCTCATTCACAGCTGGGCTGGTCGTACGACCGGGGAGAAACGTGGCAATGGAGCGATTGGTTCTTCACCGAAAGCTTCGGCTATCCCACGTTCCTGAATTTCGGAAGGAACTACGAGGGCG
The DNA here is from genome assembly GCA_964422565.1 of uncultured Acidobacteriota bacterium. Lineage (GTDB taxonomy): Bacteria > Acidobacteriota > UBA6911 > RPQK01 > JAPXNP01 > CAYRCA01. The sequence continues at coordinate 1,927 of CAYRCA010000427.1, forward strand.
CGCGGGACGGGTACGTCTACGTGTATTCCCACGACGACCCCGACGCCTATCGGCCGTCCGACGGCATGGTCCTGGCCCGGGTGCCCTCCGGCCGCATCCGGGACCGCCGCGCCTACGAGTTCTTCGCGGGACTGGACGACGCCGGAGAGCCGGTCTGGAGCGCCGACATCGGCGCCCGGACCGCGGTCTTCGAGAACCCCGCCCAGTGCTATCGATCCGGGGTTACCTACAACGCCGGGCTGAAGAGATATCTGTGGTGTCAGATCATCCCCGGGGACGACACGCGTTTTCGAGGAGGCTTCGGCGTATATGAGGCGCCGGAGCCGTGGGGGCCCTGGAGAACCGTCTACTACACCCGGGAATGGGACGTGGGGCCGGGGGAGACCTGCTCGTTTCCGACCAAGTGGATGAGTCCGGACGGAAAGACCGTCCACATGGTTTTCTCGGGAGACGATCACTTCTCGGTCCGCAGAGCCACTCTGACGAAGGCACCCTGAACTCGACGGTCGCCTGCCCCTTACTGCCGATGAATCCGATGATCCCGGCTGTGACTTCCGTCAATGACGAAACGGCAAGGGCGCGCTACTATTGGCCAGTTCAAAGAGAGAAGGGTGATCCATGAGCGAACTGATCGACAACGGCTTGAGAAAGAAGGAACTGCTCAAACACCTGATGCTGCAGCTCCACCAGGGAGAGGCGGTGGAGGCCGTGCGAAACCGGCTGATCCAGCTTATGGGAGAGGTCCCCTATGAAAGGGTGGTGGAGGTCGAGCAGGAACTGATGGCCGAGGGCCTTCCCGCCGCGGAGATCCTGAAGTTCTGCGATATCCACACCGAGGTTCTCCGGGGCCGGATCAGCCACGGCGAGTCGAAGGAGGTCGAGGAGGGCCACCCCGTCCACACCTTCAGGGAGGAGAACCGGGCCCTTCAGTGGGAGGTGGACTCCCTGCGCAAACTGCTGGGGCGGCTGGCGGAGACCGAAGCCGCCTCGTCCCCGGAAGAGCTGGAGGAGATCCTGGATCAGATCCGGATCCGAGTCCACGCCTTGGCGGATGTGGATAAGCATTACTCGAGGAAGGAAAACCTTCTCTTCCCCTTCCTCGAGAAACATGGCATCACCGGCCCATCCAAGGTCATGTGGGCCAAGGATGACGAGGTTCGCGACTTGGTGAAGGCGGGGATCGAGGCCCTGCGCGATTTGAGTGGGGAGAGTGGGGAGGAGATCGAAGCTGTTGCCGAACTGATCCTCGGTCCCGCCGCCGCCGCCGTGGAGGACATGATCTACCGCGAGGAGCAGATTCTTTTCCCCATGTCCCTGGACGTATTGACCGAGGCGGAATGGTATTCCATCCACCGGCAGAGTCCGGAGGTGGGTTTCTGCCTCTACGATCCCCATGTCGACTGGAGACCCGATCAAGTCGAGCTCGACGGAGAGGACGCCGCTCCGGAGGAGCGAATCCAGCTGCCTTCGGGAAGTATGACGCCCACGGAGCTCAACGCCATCCTCAACAACATCCCCTTCGATCTGACCTTTGTCGACAAGGACGACACCGTGCGGTACTTCACGCAGGGCCGGGAACGGATCTTTACCCGAACGCGGGCCATCCTGGGCAGGAAGGTGCAGCTCTGTCACCCGCCCTCCAGCGTGCACGTGGTCGAACAGATCGTGCGGGACTTCCGCTCCGGCCGTCGGAGCCGGGCTCCGTTCTGGATCAACCTCAAGGGACGATTCATCCATATCGAGTACTTCGCGCTGCGCGATCACGAGGGAAACTACCTCGGCACGCTCGAAGTCAGTCAGGATCTCACGGAGAAGCGTGCCCTCGACGGGGAACAGCGGCTGCTGCAGTATGGAGAGTGAGTGTCCATGAGCGGGGCGCATCCGAAGGGATGAAACTCGATCCGGTTTTGGGTTTCGGGTTTCGGGATCTCGGCCGTTGAGTTTCTTGGTCGGGAGGTCGGGAGGAGAAGGAGACAAGAGATGAGGGAACAAAGGATGATTACTCCCGAAACCAGAGTGGGGGAACTGTTGGAGGCCTATCCCTTTCTGGAGGCGAAGCTGGTCGAGCTGAGTCCCGCCTTTCGAAAGCTGCGGAATCCGGTCCTGAAAAGAACGGTGGCGCGGGTGACCACGCTTCGCCACGCGGCCAAGGTCGGGGGCGTGGGCTTGGGACGGATGATCAACGAACTCCGGGCGGCGGCCGGCATCGAGGCCTCCTTCGACGAAGGCGCGCCCTCTGGGGAGAATCGCCAGCCTCCCGCCTGGTTTCCCACTCGGAGAGTGGAGGGGCGGCTGGATGTTCGCCCGCTCCTGGAATCGGGTGAGCATCCGCTGGGTAAGGTGCTGGCGGAACTCGCCCGTCTGGCGCCGGGCGCCGTGTGCGAGGTGACGGCGCCCTTCGTTCCGGCGCCGCTCATCGACGTGGCCCGGCAGCGGGGCCTGGAGGCCTGGTGGGAGGAAGCGGGGCCCGAAGTCGTGAAGGTGTACTTCTATCGTCCGGCCTCCCCGGATGGGCCGTCCGACGAG
>CAYRCA010000428.1:0-4450 GCA_964422565.1 uncultured Acidobacteriota bacterium
CGTCCTGGAGTCGCGCGGCCAGGGCGTCGATGTCGACACCGGCTTTGGCGAACTCGACCAGCGCGGCCTCACAATCGCCGCCGTCGGGCGACAATGTCGGACCGATCCGGCCATGATCGGAAAAGGCTTTCAACGTGTCCTCGGGCATGGTGTTGATTGTGAGCGGAGCGGCCAGCCCCTCGATGTACAACACGTCGGAGGCTTGGGGGTCTTTGGTTCCCGTGCTGGCCATCAACAGTCGCTGCGGGCGGGCGCCGGCGTTGAACGCCCGCTGCCAGCGCGCCGAAGCCATCAGATCGCGGTACGCCTTGTAGGTGCGTTTGCCGATGGCGATGCCGAGCTGGTTCCCGAGGCTGTCGGGCGCCTCGTCTCTGACCGCAACGTCCCAACGACTGATGAACATGGAGGCGACCGAGGCAACGTCGGACGCAAGCCCCGCGGCGATCCGCCGTTCGATGCCGCGAAGGTATGCGTCGGCAGCCGCTATGTAGTGCTCGCGGGAAAACAACAGCGTCACATTGATCGGCACACCGGCAAAGATCGCCGCTTCGATTGCAGGCAAACCTTCCTTGGTGCCTGGAATCTTGATGAAGACGTTGGGGCGTCCCGCTTGGGCGTGCAGATCTTTGGCCACGGAGATCGTGGTCTTGGTGTCGTGAGCCAGCAAGGGCGAGACTTCCAGCGAAACCCAACCGTCCACGCCGCTGGTGCGATCGAAGATCGGCCGGAACAGGTCCGCGGCCTGGGTGAGATCTTCGATCGCCAGTTCGAAAAATAGCCCCTCGCCCGACTTCTCCTGCTCCATGAGCTCGCGAATCGAGGCGTCGTAGGCGGCGCTATCCTTGATTGCTTTGTGGAAGATCGTTGGATTGGATGTCAATCCGGTGATCGCGAACTCGACGATGTAACGGCGGAGCGTGCCGCTTGTCAGCAGCTCGCGCGTGATATGGTCGAGCCAGAGACTCTGGCCCTTTTGGTGGAGTTTTTGGGTCGCGTTCATGGTGTCGCCTCACACCGCCTAAGGGAAGAGAGCCTCTGTCGCAATGTCATTTCATTTCCTCCTTATTGCCGGTGAGTCCAGCGTGGCTCAATTCCAGGCTTTCCAAAGGCCATGCCGTCGCGCGGGGTTACTCTTAAAACCACCAGTTAATCAGCCTTTCGTGAAGAAAGCTGTTCAATAGCGAACAGGAGAGTAGGCCCCGCATTCCGGTTCCACGGCCGCCTGGCGGACCGAGACCCGGGTAGTCCGCTCCGAGCGTTGAGCCCTGTGCGACGCGCCGTCAGTTCGGGTGGGAGCACACTGTTCTGGTATTCCCGCGTCTGCTTCTCGAAAATGTCCCATGGTGGGAAACACATAGGCCTTCAAGAGGGCCATGGGGCCGTGGGAACGGCCCAAGCCCGGAGTCGCCGCTTTTCCGGCAGGGTTAGGCCTCGCCGCGGGAAGACGATCGAGAAGGGTCAGGGAAAGGATGATATGCTCAGACGGCTTTCCCCTCCGGCCGAATGGGCCACCATACCGAACAGCGGAGGCCCAGGACTCCGGCCGCCTTGTCACTGATGCTGAGGGACTCGAAGACGTCGGCGGTTGCGGAGAGCCTCGGGCGAGCTGCGGATGACGATCGGTGGAGAATGATAACCCCGGGCTTGCCGGGGGGGCGAATGGCGGAATCAAGCGAGGGGCATTGAACGTGTCGGGACGCGACGAGGGTGCGCTGATCGGAGGTCAGGGATTTGTCCTGGCGGGCGGCGCCAGTCGCCGCATGGGAACCCCCAAGCCCCTCTTACGGTTCGGCGGGAAGACGCTTCTCCAGAACGCAGTGGAGATCCTGATGTCGGCGAGCCTGCCGGTCGCCGTCGTGGCGGCGCCGGACCAGGATGTGGACTGGGTCGGTGTTCCAGTCTTGCGGGACCGGATTCCCGGCTCGGGTCCCCTGGGCGCGATCTACACAGCCCTGTTGGAGATGACGGCGGAGTATGCCTTCCTCCTGCCCTGCGACACACCCCTGGTCCCGTCCCACTACTTCCGCCTTCTCGCACGGGAGGCCGAGGGCCGGGACATCGCGGTCCCCCTCGACCAGCGGGGCGTCCATCCCCTTTCCGGCGCCTATTCCCGGCGGTGTCTGATTCCTGCCGAGCGCCTGCTGGAACGGGGCGAGGGAAGGGCGCATCGGCTGCTGGAGTGTCCGGAGATCCGGGTTGTGAGATTTCTCGCTCGGGAGAAGGGCCTTCCCGACTGGACTTTCCACAACGTGAACACGGCTGCGGACTACCTGGCCCTGGCCGAACACGGGGAGGTGGACCCCGGCCAGGTTTCCTGAGGCCGAAGCCCACCGTCTCAGAGCATGAAGAAGCCGACGACCGTCGCCGGAATCACCTCCGTGGGCCGTGGACCAACGCCTTCTTCAGGCCGAAGACTCCGGCGACGGCCGGCCTTTTCGGCAGGGGGACGCCCGGACCGGCCAGCAGCGCCCCAGCCCTTTCCCCCGCCCATGAGGGTATCCACGAAGGGCGCCTCCGTCCTGGCTGGTGGCGAAATAGCTGATCGCCCCGATCACGAGCGCGCGCAAGATGCGGGAACGCTCGGGTGCCCGTGACCTTTGACGAGAGCCTCGGCAAGCTGGGCGTCGAGTTCCTTTCAGTGGACTGATGGGACCCCGGTCGATCCGGCCAAACCTTCTCGAGTGCACCCGTCCAAGTCCGTGTGGGCCCGCGTCAAAGCTCGCAACGGGTGGCGACTCTTCAGTCGACCCGCTCGGAGACGGCCCGGGTCAATAGCTCCCGCGCCCGCGCGGGCAGTCGATCCGCCAACCCCGGGGCCAGGCCGCGCCCCCGATCCGACATCTTCCTCCAGGTTTTTCGAAGGATTCTCACCAGCGAATCCTCGTCGGCGTGACTCTCCGCAAAGTCGGCCAACTCATTCTCCAGGAACACCAGACAGATGGCGTCCTCGAATAGCTGAACCTCGGGATCCCGCTTCAGGCCCTGCTTCTGCAACAACTCCGACACCCGTTGAATAAGGGGCGTGTCGTAGCCAACGCGGGAAAGGATCTGGGCCGCCTGCCGGGAATGAAATTCCGCGAGGTCGCGGCGCCACGCCCTGTAGCCGAGCCGCCCCTGGGGATAGGTTGCCCTGGGTATGTGCCAGCGGCGGATGTGCTGGCAGCGAGCGGCCAGCGTCAGAGGCTCGGATGGACGGGCTTCGAGCCGCTCGACCCAGAAAACCAGCCGCTCGTGGTAATGGCGAGAGCGGGAGATTTCCCGACCGTCCACCAGGATTCTTCGCGGGTCCTCGTCATGGGCCGCCTCGAATTCCCGCGACGCGGCCTCGAGGCGATCGTTCATTGCGGCCTCTGCGCCCTTTCGATCAAGTCCTCCAAGGAAGGGGCGTCGTCCGACTTGATGAGGAGGGAGAGTCGTTCCCTTGGTTCCCCGTCACTCTCGAGAGAGAATCCTTCGGGCAGCAACCTCTCGAAGAAGCTCCCGACGTGCGGCCGCAGCAGCCGAGCCCCCTCCTCCGTGTTGGGGGCCAGAAGCCGGTCGTTGAAGACGACAAGGAACTCGTCCGTCTTGAACTGGAGGGTGCCGGCGAACGCCTCCTCCCGCTCCAGAAGAAGGCAAGAGCGCAGCGTGGTCTCGAAAATCGCCTTCAGAGGGAGTTGGCTCGGGTCTCCGTTGGGGTGTTTGCGATAGTGGAACAGGCCCGGGCGATCCTCCGACCAGTCCAGGCTGAAGTTGCCCTCGTGCCCGACCAAGAGGATTCCCGGACCCCGAAACACGTGGCTGTAGTCGTGCACATCGATCAGCAAGTGCCCCGGAACGCACTGTTCCTGGATCCAGCGATGAAAGATGGGGATCAATTCCCTTTGGGGAAACTCTCCATCGCCTTTCAAGAATAGCTTCAGCCCGACCCTATGAACCGTCATCCATCGTTCTCCTTGGGAACCGCGACGTTAGGCGGGCACACCGCTTCGTTCGGCCATCCTGGTCCGGCACGCGTGGGCCGCGTCTATGAAGAGCTGCGCCTCCTCGACGACTCTGTGGGCGGATTCCCTGTCGACCCGGGTGGGAGGGGACTCGTATCGTGCGAAGAGATAGTCGGCGAACTTCGCCCCGGCGTACCGGTCGTGGAAGAGCCGGGTGTCGTGGAAGCGCTTCCTGAACTCCGACACGATCGCTTCCGGGGCCGTGGAGACGCTCAGGACCTCGGTCTTGACCAGTCCGCGAGCGGCCTCGAGCATGGCGTTGAACGCGAGCCGGTCCGCGCCGATCGGGTCTTCCGCCTCCAGTTTGAGCTGGGCTTCGAAGACCATCTGTTCGGCCGCCGCGAGCTCGAGTTCGCCCTGGGAAACGACTTCGCCGGCGCACTCGCCGATTCCCATGTCGCCCAGGGTATATTCGCGTGCGTCGCCCCAGTCCGTGTAGAACGAGGGGTCGGCGGCATAACTGGGGA
>CAYRCA010000429.1:0-4446 GCA_964422565.1 uncultured Acidobacteriota bacterium
CTTCTCACACACTCTTCGGACCCAGGTCGCCTTCAGACTCCAGGAGGTCGAGCAGATCTACTATGGAGATTTCATCGACAGCCTGCCCGAGCCATCCTCCATGTGGTACCTCAGCGTCAAACCCCTGGGCCTTCACGTGGCGGTATGCCTGGAGCCCCAGCTGGTCAACCTGATCGTTTCGGTGATGCTGGGCGGCGGCAACGTGGGCGCCACGAGCAAACCTCGCCAGCAAATCACCGATCTGGAGCAATCGATTGTCGAAACGGCGGTGACCATGTTCTGCAAGGAACTGTCCCACGCCTGGAGCCGGATTTTGGAGGTCGCGATCGAAATAGACAATCGCGAGACCCGGCCCCGATTGTTGCGAATTTATCCGCCTAGCGAGGCGCTCGTCACCCTGGGCATGTCGATGAAGGTGGGTTCCGGGGAGGGCACGCTCTATTGGGGCCTGCCCGGCGGGCTGGTCAAGGCCCTCCAGGACGCCATGATCCACCAGCGACAGGTCGAGAGCCGGGAGAAACTCGTGGAAATGGTCGGTTGGATGAAGACCCTGGCCAGCGGCTTCAGCACCGGAATCGAGGCGCGGCTGGCCGAGACGCCGGTGACCATAGCCGATCTTCTCGGTCTCAGGGTGGGCGACGTCATCAAGCTGGAACATCTCGTGGCCGAACCGGCGCACGTCTTTCTCAACGGCAGATCCAAGTTCGTCGCGGATATTGTGCTGGCAAACGAGCGCAAGGCTCTGAGGCTGGTCGATCCGAACGCGAAAGCATGAGAGGTTTTGGTTATGAGCGAAGAACCCAACAACACAGTCGACGGCGAATCACGAGAGACGGGAAGGGATTCCTCGGCGGCCCCAAGCGGGCCGGCGGCCGAGCCCCCGGCAACCAAGGAGCCCTCGGCGGCGGTCGCGCCGTCCTCGAAACCCTCGGAATCTCCGGAATCTCCGGAATCTCCGGAATTCTTGGCGGCCGCGGAGCCCTCGGCGGTGCCTGAGCCTCGGTCAACCGCCGAACCTGCGATCGCGCGCGGTGGCGACGAAAAACCGGCGGACCACAGAGGATACCCGAAAAACATCCGGCGAATACTGGATATGCACCTCCCGGTGACGGTGAGCTTCGGGTCCACCAATCGAAGTTTGCACGATGTTCTCAAACTGTCGCCGGGCTCCCTGATCGAACTGGACAAGTCGGCCGACGATCCCGTTGTCCTCAAGATCAACGACAAGCCGTTCGCCTGGGGGAAGGTCGTGGACGTCGACGGTTACTACGGAGTGGAAATCACCGAGATTCTGGCCCAGGCGGACCGGATCGCATCGCTGGGAGGAGAGTGAGATGACTTGGCTGAATGAGATGGGGGTGGATCCGATCTGGGCCGCGGCGGGAGTCTTTCTGGCCGTGCATTGCTTGGCTCTTTGTCTTGCGTCGATCGCCCAGAGGAGAAATCTGGTGCGGAGGCTCCAACTCCTGGAGGAAGGTTTCCATCGAGCCCAGGCGCAGGAAAGATCCAACCTGGAGCACCGGTTGAGGGAGCTCGGCGAACACCAGAAAGAGAGTCTGGAGGCGCTCCGGAACGGCCTGGCCGAAAGTCGGCTGCGGAGCCACCCGGGTGGGCTCGGACCCCTGGAGGCGGCGCCCGGCACTCGATTGGAGAAGAAGCACCGGGTGGTCTCTCTGGCGCAGATGGGATTCGACAGTCGGGACATCTCCCGCAAGCTTCGCCTCAGTCGGGGCGAAACGGAACTGCTTCTGGGTCTGTCCGAACACTTCGCTTCGCCGGAGAACGGCCATGACAGGGACTCTCTGTAGGGAGTGGCCGCTGAACGGTTTTGCCGGGCCGACTGGGCAAACTTTACCCCAGCCTCCGAGTGAGATCGTCTAAAGTGTTGAAAATGATGATGTTAATTTTGGTCCACAACGTGCAATAGAGGCGAACGGGATGAGTCACACGATATACACAGCCTACGCGGGATTGCGGAGCCGGGCCGAAGCCCTGGAGTTGATCAGCCACAATCTGGCCAATCTCCAGTCGCCCGGCTTCAAGAGGAAGCAGTTCTTCTTTCAGGCCCTGAATCAGCTGGGGGACCGGTCGGTCACTCCCCTGGGGGATGCCATTAACGGTCCCGTCGTCAGGACCTGGGGAGTGAATGACTTCTCCGTCGGAAGTCTTTCGGAGACGGGGAATCCCCTGGACCTCGCCATCACGGGAGACGGTTTCTTCGCCGTCCGCACACCGGCCGGGGTTCGCTATACGCGCAACGGCCACTTCACCTTGGATTCGACGGGGGAGTTGTTGACGCCGGACGGTCATCGAGTTCTGGGTGAGGGGCCGGATCCGGAGGGGCGGCCCCTGATCCTGCCTCCCGGGAGAATCGAAGTGGCCGCCGCCGGGCAGATCACCGTCGACGGCGTTCCGGCCGGTCGTTTGAAGCTGGTTTCCTTCGACGACTTGTCCCGATTGTCGGCGATGGGCGCCTCTTTGTTCGAGGCCGAGCGGGGGCTGGAGGAAACGCCTCCGTCCAAGCTGGGCGTGGTCCAGGGATTCCTGGAGCAGTCCAATGTGGGCGCCGTCGAAAGCGTTACCGAGATGATCGGTCTGATGCGCAGCTTCGAGATGCTGACTCAGACGATCCGATCGCTCAACCAGGATGTCGATCAGAAGATGATCAACGAAGTGGGCAGACTCTAGGAGGATTCAAAATGCTACGAGCACTTTACAGCTCCGCCAGCGGCATGGAAGCGTTGCAGCTCAACATCGACAACATCGCCCATAACCTGGCCAACGTCAACACCACCTGCTTCAAGCAGAGAAGAACCCAGTTCCACGACCTGCTCTACCAGAACCTGGTCGCCCCCGGCAGCAGCGCCTCCACCTCGACGGAGGTGCCGACGGGTCTGCAGATAGGACTCGGCACCCGGGCCGTCTCGAATGAGATCGTCTTCCTGCAGGGGGACTACGTCGAGACGGGCAACGAACTGGATCTGGTGATCGAAGGGCGCGGGTTTTTTCAGGTGCGGCTACCGGACGGGCAAATCGCCTACTCCCGCGGCGGCGCGTTCCACCTCGACCGGGACGGGAATCTGGTGACCTCTTCCGGCGATCCGCTGGAGCCGCAGGTTTCCATCCCCCGGGAGGCGACCAAGATCAGCATAGCGGCCGACGGCACGGTCTCCGTCAACCTGCCGGGCCAGCCCAACGCTCAGCAGGTGGGTCGGATCGAGTTGGCGATCTTCGCCAATCCGGCCGGTTTGAACAGTGTGGGCAGAAACCTGTTTCTGCAGACCGCCTCGAGCGGCGATCCCCTCACCGGAACTCCGGGAGAAAACGGGGTGGGCACCCTGCTGCAGGGGTTTCTCGAGCATTCGAACGTCAACGTGGTCAAGGAGATGATCAACCTGATCGTCAGCCAGCGCGCCTATGAATCCAGTTCCAGAGTGGTCCGAACGGCGGATCAGATGTACCAACTCGTCAACAACATGGTGAGGTAGAGGGTGATGTGGCGTTCGACATTGAGGCTGCTCGCGCTGGTTCCAATCGGACTCTCGGTCGCCGCGGAGGCCCGGGCCTCCGTCGTTCAGTTACCCGAGCAGGTCGAAGTCGTCGCCGATCGGGTCTCCCTGGGAGATCTGAACGGCCGTCTTTCCGCCGAGTTGCGGGCGGTGCCTCTCGGGTACGCACCCTATCCGGGACACTATCGCTGGGTCGCCCGAGACGAGGTTCTGAGCGCCCTGCGGCGCGCGGGGCTCGCCGACGTGACCCTCAGGATGCCGGATCGACTACTTCTCACCCGAGCCAGTCAGAAACTCGAGGAGGCGCCTGTCCGAGAGGCGATCGAAGGGCATCTCGCCGCCCTGTTTCCGGAGCTGAGGATCACGATTCTGGACTGCGAGATGCCGCAGGAGGTCTTTCTTCCCGCGGGTTCGGTGCGGGTGGAGGTCGACGGCGAAAGCCCTCCGACCACCCTGGACGGAATCAGCCTCAAGCTGAACATGCTGGTCGACGGTCGGCACGAGCGAAGCCAGTGGGCCCGGGTTCGCGCGAAGGCGGAGGGTCGCGTCGTCGTGCTGGCTCGAGATCTGGGGTTTGACGAGGCGCTCCGCCGCGCCGACCTCGTCCTGGAAACCCGCGAGATCCAGCGACCGAACGGTTTCTTCACGGACCTGGAGTCGGTCGAGGGCGCCGTCGCCCGACGGGCCCTCCGAAAGGGAACCGTGCTCACCCCGAGGGACGTGAAGGAACCGGTGCTGGTGCGGCGCGGCGATGTGGTGACCCTGATCGCCAAAGGCGCCTCCTTCAGGCTGAGCACTTCGGCCCGATCCCGGGATTCCGGTGGGCGCGGCGACTCGGTGGTGGTGGAGAACCTGGACAGCAGGCAACTGATCGCGGGCACCGTGGTGGCGCTGGCTTCGCTGGGTGTCATTATCCTCGTAGCCTACATGACATGGC
>CAYRCA010000430.1:0-2788 GCA_964422565.1 uncultured Acidobacteriota bacterium
CCTCGGTAAGCAGAACCGCGCGCTCCACGACGTGCTCCAACTCCCTTACGTTGCCGGGCCAGCCGTGGCGAAGCAGCGCCTTCAGGGCGGCCGCGTCGAAGCCGGTCAGCGGCTTGCGGTACTTCCGGGCGAAGCGGCCCAGGAAATGCGCCGCCAGGGGGGGTATGTCCTCGGGCCGCTCCCGCAGCGGGGGCAGTCGGATCTCCACCGTGTTCAAACGGAACAGCAGGTCCTCGCGAAAGCGGCCCGCCGACACCTCGGCCCGCGGGTCGGCGTTGGTCGCCGAGATCACCCGCACGTCCACCCGGATCGTCCTCGAGGAGCCCACGCGCTCCAGCTCGCCGGTCTCGAGGACGCGCAAAAGGTGGGACTGCTGGGGAAACGGCACGCTCGCGATTTCGTCCAGAAAGAGGGTGCCCCCGTCGGCCAGCTCGAAGCGCCCCACGCGGTCCGAGCGGGCGTCCGTGAAGGCGCCCTTGACGTGGCCGAACAGCTCGCTCGGAAACAGGCTTTCGGAGAGCCCTCCCAGGTTCACCGTCACCAGCGGCCGGGAGGCCCGCTCGGAGACGGCGTGAAGCGTTCGGGCCACCACGTCCTTGCCGGTCCCGTGCTCCCCCGAGACCAGGACGTTGGCGTCCGACGGACCGATTCGGGCGATCAGCTCCAGGACCGGCCCCATGGCCGGAGAGCGTGCGATGAGCCGGACCTCGTCCCGGGAGCGAAGGAGTCGATTCTCCGCCTCCAGCCGTCGTCCCTCGCGCAGGGCCCGGGCGAGCTCCACCTGGGTCTTCAGGACGGCGGCCAGGCGTTCGTTCTCCCAGGGCTTCTGGACGAAGTCGCGCGCTCCGGCCCGCACGGCCTCCACCGCCAGCTCCACGCTTCCCCACGCCGTCATCACCACCACCGGCAGGGTCGCGTCCAGAGCCTGCAGACGCGCGAGTAGGTCGCGCCCCCCCCCCCCCGACGTGGTGTCCCGGGCGTAGTTGAGGTCGATCAGCGCCGCGTCGAACTCGCGCTCCTTGACGGCGGAGAGGACCGCCGCGGGAGACCGGGCGGCCTCGACGGCGTATCCCCGTCCCTTCAACAGCAGCCGGAGCGACTCCAGCACGTCCGGCTGGTCGTCGGCGATCAGAACGCGCGGAGCCTTCGAGCGGGCGGCGTTCATGGATCTTCTTCCGCTCCCTACGATAGCAGGGTAAAGGGCTTTCGTCGCGCCGATTCCAGGTCTCCACCCACCCGTCGCGCAGCCGAATCACGCGGTTTTCGTAAGCGGCCCAGCTCTCGTTGTGCGTGACCTGGACGATCGTCGTCCCCTGCCGGTTCAGCTTCTTCAGAAGCTCCCAAAGGGTGCGGCCTGAATGGCCGGGTTTTCCCGTTCTTGCCTTCCCGCCATTTTCCTGTTGCTTTCCCATATGAGATACGCTACCATTCCTCTCCTATGGCTTTCCCAGAGGAGACAGGCGGATGACGGAGAAGAGCGATGTATGGCAGGGAACACTGGCGCTGATGATTCTGACCACGCTGAATACCATGGGGCCGTTGCACGGATACGGCCTCGCCCGCCGCATCGAGCAGACCAGCGGTGATCGTCTCGCGCTGAACTATGGAACGATCTACCCGGCCTTGCTGAAGCTGGAGCAGGAGGGCTACATCGCGGCGGCCTGGGGCGTCTCGGAGAACAACCGGAAGGCCAAGTACTATCGGCTGACGCGGGCCGGCGGGAAGCGTCTGGCCCAGGCTTCGGCCGAGTGGGAGCAAACGACCGAGATCATGGCCCGCTTTCTGAGATCGGCAAAGGTGCCGTCATGAGAACGCTGCGCGCCTGGCTGCTCCGTTTCTTGGGACTGTTCCGCAAACCCCGGTACGAACGGGCCCTCGACCGGGAAATCGAGAGCCACCTTCGGATGCACATGGACGACCTGATCCGATCGGGGCTTTCCCCCCGGGAAGCTCGCCGGGCGGCGCTGATCAAGTTCGGCGGATTGGAGGCGACCAAGGAGGCGTGCAGGGAGCGCCGCGGCATTCCGTTCCTGGAGACGCTCGGCCGGGACGTCGCTTACGGCGCTCGGATGTTGGGCTCCCACAAAGGCTGGACGGCGGTTGCCGTGCTTTCCCTGGCTTTGGGGATCGGCGCCAACACGGCCTTGTTCAACGTCGTCAGCGGGATGCTGCTGGAGACGCTGCCGGTTCGAAATCCCGATGAACTGGTCGCGTTTCGGTGGACCGGCGACAACAATCTTGCGAGGAGAAAGTCCTCCTATGGATTTCTTACGCGGGGTAGCGCGTCGTTTTCGGTTCAAGCCTTCGAAGAGTTCCAGAGAGCTAATCAGACACTGGCCGATCTGTTCGCCTTCGCGCCCGGTCCTCAGCTGAATCTCATCGCGGAGGGGCGGGGCGACACCGCCACCTCTCAGTTCGTGTCGGGTGGCTTCTACGCCGGGCTGGGGATCTCCGCCTTTCGAGGTCGGCTCCTCGGGCCCGACGATGACGTGGAAGCGGCCGAACCCGCCCTCGTGATCAGCCACGAATACTGGAAACGCCGGTTCGGGATGGATCCCGCGATCGTCGGCGCGCCGGTGGTTGTCAACGGCGTCCCATCGACGATTGCGGGAATCGAACCGCCCGGATTCGGAAGCGCGCTGCGGGTGGGTCGGCCCGGTCCCGATGTTTCCCTCCCTCTGGCGATGGAGCCGCACCTGATGCGGGAGGAAAACTCACGGCTGAGACAACCTTGGGCCTGGTGGTTGCAGGTAATGGGACGGCTGAAGCCGGGAGCGACGGCTCGGCA
>CAYRCA010000430.1:2798-4435 GCA_964422565.1 uncultured Acidobacteriota bacterium
CAAGTCGAGGCAAATCTCCAGTTCGTGTTCGAAAAGGCCGGCCTCCGGGGCGTCGAGGAATTCGACGCCGCTCAACCCCAGGAGCTCCGACGGACCCAACCGCATCGGGTCCCCGACCTCAGAATCGTCCCGGGAAAGCGGGGGATCTACGACTCACCTCAGACCGTGGAGAGTCAGCTGAAGATCCTGGCTGTGGTCCTGGGGACACTGCTGCTTGTCGTCTGCGTCAACCTCGCCAACCTTCTCCTTTCCCGTACGGAGACACGGCAAAGAGAGATCGCCGTCCGGCTGGCGGTCGGCGCCGGTCGAGCTCGTGTCATCCGCCAGCTTCTGACCGAGAGCGCGGTTCTCGCAACTTTCGGCGGCGCCGCAGGCCTCGTGGTCGCATCCGTGTGCCGGCAACTGTTTCAGACCTTTCCGGCCTTCACCGTATCGGCCGGTTTCAACTGGGCGACGCTTGCCTTCGCCGCCTCGGTCTCGCTGGTAACGGTCCTCTTTTTCGGCTTGGCGCCCGCTTTACGTGCCGCACGCCTGGAGTGCGGCCCGGTGATGCAGGAGGCGAACGTTCGGACCAGTCATTCCCGGGCCTTGCTGGCTAAGGCGCTGGTGGTGGTCCAAGTGGCGCTTTCTCTTGTCCTGCTGGTGGGAGCGGGCCTCTTCTTGGAGACGCTGGTCAACCTCCAAAGAGTCGACACGGGGTTCAATCCGGACAGGTTGGCGCTGTTTACGATAGACCCGCAGTTCGGTCCCTACGACGAAACTCGGGCCGCCACGGTGTACGAGGAACTGGTGGAAAGACTGGCCGGTCTGCCCGGGGTTCGATCCGTCTCCTTCTCCTCGGAGGCGTTGTTGGCCGGGAGCGCTTGGAGTCGATCGTTCTGGCTGGAGGGCCGGGAGTCGGCGCATACTTCGATCACGCTGACCGTCCATCCCGATTTCTTCAAGACGCTGGAGATCCCGCTGAAGTCGGGACGTGGGTTCACATCCGGCGACAGCCGGGAGGGGCCGCCCGTGGCCGTCGTCAATCAAGCTTTTGTCGGGACCTTCCTTCCGCATACCGACCCGCTCGGAGCCGGCTTCGGCCGACGGGAGAACCGGCGCGAGATCCAGATCGTCGGCGTCGTCGCCGACACGCAATTCAGTAATCTCCGGGAACCGGCCGAGCCGCTCGTCTATCGGCCTCATTCTCAAAGTCCGCAGGGCACGCGAACGTTCGCGGTGCGCACGATCGGAGAACCGGAAGCCATCATACCGGCGATTCGTGAGGTCGTCCGACAGGTGGATCCCAACCTGCCGCTTCTCAACGTTACAACCCAGTGGGACACCGTCCGGCAGAACTGGCGAGCGGAGCGGATGCTTGCGTTGGCATCCGGCCTCTTTGGCGGTCTGGCCCTGGTTAACTCCGCCATCGGGCTCTTCGGCCTTTTGTCCTATCTGGTGGCGCGCCGAACGAAAGAGATCGGCATCCGGATCGCGCTGGGCGCGGAGGGCGGAGGAATTCTTCGTTCGGTGCTGGGTGAGGCGCTGGCCCTGGTGGGTATCGGAGCCGTTCTCGGCCTTCTCGCCGCGCTGGCCACAACGCGGTTTCTGGAAGGCCTCCTGTTCGGCCTGGCGCCCCACGACCCGCGAACCGTCGC
>CAYRCA010000431.1:0-4416 GCA_964422565.1 uncultured Acidobacteriota bacterium
TTGGGCGGTGACCGCCGCGTCCTCCCCCCAGCGGGCCGCCAGCGGATCGCGTCCCGGGAGGAAAAGGATCTGGCGGACCATCCGGCCCCGGACATAGTCGCGGCCCGGGTACCTGCGGTAGGTCTCGACGCGGGTGCGCCCGGGGGCGAGGAGCAGGGCGCCGCCCGGCTCGGAGACGCCGGTCAGGTAGAGGAAGTTGGGATTGACCTGGCCGCCGCGCCCGGCGGCCCGCACCAGGATCAACCCGTCGGGGAGGGCGGCCATCAACCGCTCGCGTCGCTCCGAGTACGGGTTCTCAGAAGCCATGGCGCCGACGCTCCAGACGACGAGAATAGCGACGATGGGGAAAGCCCCGAACGATCGCATGGTTGGGTTCCTTTCTCATGGTTGTACGCGGCACACACCCTACCACGAGAGAGCGCCCCTCCGCGAGATCCGAATTGTGATCCGAATTGTGGTCGGACCTGCGGGACCGCGAGATCCAGTTGACGGAATGGATATTGCGCCCGCTCCCGCGGTTGCGGGGAGGTGAGACACGAAGGGCCCCGGGTCGGCCGAATCGGGCCTATCCAATGGTACTCTTCAGGGATTTATCCCGGTCGTCCCCGGTCGTCCCTGGGGTTGCTGGAGTGGGTTCCGGATGCGGAGCCCCGGGAACCGAGCGAAGTCCCGATCGGCGGTCCACAACTCGGTCGCTCCGTGCTCGACGGCGAGTGCCGCGATATGGGCGTCGTGCACCAGGTTGCCGACGGTGCCCCCTCCCTCGACCATCCGACGCAGGTGACCCGCATGCGCGGGCCCTTCACCCAGCAACACCAGCGACGGGGAGGCGAGCAGGGATTCGAGATCCTCCAGCGCGCTGACCATCGCCGTCGGTGGATCGAAGACCCGGGGATGGGTGACGACGCGAAGGAACTCGTAGACGCAGGGCCAGGCCAGTGCCCACGGGTCGTCTCCTTCGGCCAGGCGTATCAGCAGGGCTCGAGCCGCCGCGTGCTCGGCCAGTTCCTCCCGGCGGGCGTACACGAGCAAATTGGTGTCGAGAGCGATCACGAACGGCCTTCCATGAGATCGAAAAGCGCGTCGCGATCGTCAAGGCGGACGCCCGGCTGGAGCCGGCCCCGCTCGGGACGCCACCGAAGTCGGTACGAGCGGACCGGATTTCGCCGCGACAGATGGCTTCGCAAGGCCCGTTCGACGATCGCCTTGAGCGTCGTGCGCTCCCGCGCCGCCAGCTCCTTCGCCTTGTGGAGGAGTTCGTCGTTCAGCTCAAGGGTGGTTCTTCCCATACATAAGAACATATCGGACAAAACATATCCATGCAACACCTCCGATCGCCCTGCTTCAAGAGTTCACGCGGCCTCTCCCCGGGGAATCCGGCCTGTTCATGGGGTCGTCCCGAGTTGATGGGGGCCGATCCCCCCTCGCTTGCCGCCGCACGCTTGCGAACGGCCTCTCGAACGCTCATACTTTTGGGCGTGGGCTCCGGGGGAGGTGACCTTCGACGACAGTCACCGCGGTTGCCCGGCGGTGACTGGGAGGAGACCGGGGCGCGGGGTCGGGAAGCAGGCCCGGCGCGACGCGAAGATGGATGGAGAGGATTTCGGTGTGTATCGGTTCCCTCGCTGCGCCCGGCGGCGAGGATGGAATCCAGCGAGTTCACGGAGGCGGAGTCAAGATGAGTGCGAACAACCCCACGGCTGGAGTTCGACTCCGGCTCGAGCATGTGGCGTTCAACGTCGCCGAACCGGTCGAGATGGCGCGGTGGTACCGGGACCATCTGGACATGAGGGTGGTGCGTGAGGGTCCGCCGCCGGTCAACGCCCGGTTTCTGGGCGACGCCGGCGGACACATGATGATGGAGGTTTACCGCAATCCGCCCGACGCGGTTCCGGACTACTCGGCGAGCGATCCCCTGCAACTCCACGTGGCGTTCATGGTCGACGACGTGGACGCCGTGCGGGACCGGCTCGTCGCGGCCGGCGCGACGCCGGTCGGGCCGGTCGAGGAGACTCCCGCGGGTGACCGGATCGCGATGCTGCGGGATCCCTGGGGGCTGGCCATCCAGTTCGTCCGCCGAGCCGAGCCCATGCTCCCGCCGGAGTAGTGTTGACCCAACCCGAGGGGCGAACGTCGATCGTCGCGGGAGGAGGCCCTCAAGGCACGACTCTACGCGCGCGGATTCCGTCCGCCCCGTCCGATCGCCCTCGACGGGGTCATGGCGTCCCCGACGTACTCCCCTCCTCAAGAAAGATTTCCGCCATCGCGATCGACCACTCTCCAGCGGCGGAGTAGAGCAGGAACACCCTGCCGTCTTCCTCGTATATGGCGGGGTCGCGCAGTTGGTGGACGAACTCCAGGATGGAGCCGAACCGGGAAGGCTCGACCGGCATGTCAACACCCTCGTAGTCCAGCTCGGGCCGGAGCAGCGTGGCGGGCTCGGTGAATTTCCAGTCGTGCCAATCGTCGTCGAGATTCTCCGTCCGGCAGACCAGCAGGTGCTCCGGGCCGTCCCGACCCCTGGAGAAGAAGACGTAGAGGTGTTCCCCGTGCCTCCACAGGGCCATGTGGCGGACTCGGGGCAGGATGCGGGGGCCGGACTCGAAGGCGCCGAGCCCGTCGCGGGACCGGTACAGAATGCCGCCGTCGTTGTGATACTTGGCAAAGGCGTAGTGCCGGTCCTGATGCTCGAAGACCCGAAAGTAGAACAGCCCCAGGTATTCGTCGCGGGACGTGAAGTTCAATCCGTCGTGTGAGCAGGCCAGGTAGGTACCCTGGCCGGGCGGTCCGTCGGTGGGATTGAGAGCATGGTAGTACATGCGGATCCTTCGGCGCTCGTGATCGACGTGGACGTCGGGGCTGGCAACATGGTCCCCCCGACGCCCCGCGTAGGTCGGCGTGTCCTTCACGTGCAGCACTCCCGAATGGTGGATCTTCCAGGGCCCTTCCAAGTCATCGGCGTAGGCCATGCGGATATATGAGCCGTGGTGGTGCGCAAAGTAGAGGTAGTATCTGCCCAGGGGATCTTCCACCCAGTCGGGTACTCGAATTAGGGAGGGGCCGTTGATGTTGGTTCCCGCCTCTCCCACCAACCCGTGCATCTCCCGATGGATGATCGGGTTGGAGGGGAACCGCTCCACCCGAAAGCGGAAGGGCGAGGAGGCCTGGACGTACTTCCAGTGCTCCAATCCCTCATCTTGCGGAGACGCCGATCCGGACCGGGTCGTCGGCGCCAGGCTCAAGCAGACGAGGACGGTCAAAACGACCGGCAGACCCGCGGAAAAGCGTCCGTGTCGGTCACGGCGAAAGCCGGGGGCCGGGTCCGGGGCCGGGTCCCCGGGTCGAATCCGGGCATCGACAGGGTGGGTCATCGAGATTCTCCCTGATCTTTTGGTCCGAGTATACCGCGCGAAACGGTTCCGGACTCGGATGGTGACACGCACGGATTTCCCGCGTAAATACCCGTGGAAAGAGGGCGGGCAGGCGAGTGCCGGGCGGCCTGCGACAGGGCCGGCGCCAGGTTCATGGCGGATCTCGACTTGATGGTCCCCGCCGCCGACTTGGAGAGAGCCGCCGCCGCGCCCCGGGAGATGGGCTTTTCGCCCATCTCAGACCCTACGATCCGGAGGTGTACCGGATGGCCTCGGTGGGGTGTTGGTAGGCTTCAATCCGCCTTCACGGCCGTGATATGAAAGCGAAGCTGCATTTCATCCTTCACGCGCACGGTCCCCGCTCCGGCGGTCACCGGCTTGATGCCAAAGTCGCTTTGCTTCAACCGGCACCTTCCGTCGGCCTCCAAGACCCCCTTCCCGGTGCTCAGAGTGGCCGTCAAGAGCACCTCTCGTTTTCTTCCAAGAAGTTCAAGGTCACCTACTACTTCCAACTGGTTGTCGGGTAGTTTCTTGACCGTCCTTGACCGAAAATAGATCCTTGGATATCGCTCCACATGAAGCACACGGGAGCTCTCCATTGTTTCCTGCACCTCCCGCCTGTCACGGGGATCAAGGTGCGGATCCAGGACGTTCAGCTCACCGGCCCGAATGTCAACCTCGACGGTGCTGTTTTCCGGATTATCGGGAAAGTAAACGATCGCTCCGCGTGCAATTGGGGCATCGATGAAGTGCTCGTCTCCCAGAAATCTGAGGAGGCCGCTTCTTTTCAGATGGATTTCAACGCGGCTGGCCGCCGGATCGATTTGGTAGGTGATTTGCCCGAAGGAACTTGCCGACAGGATCAGAGAGAAACAACCTGCCAGAAGCGATCCTTGAAGCTTGCCGCAGAGCGGGCTACTCATCCTGAAATCCAGCTTAGCAGGATCGAGCATCGGCGTCCCAAGAAATCACGCGGTTTCATCCTGTCCGACGCTCGGAAGCTGAAAGCATCCCGGCGCAAGGGGTCGCGGTGTCCCGTGGCCTG
>CAYRCA010000432.1:0-4407 GCA_964422565.1 uncultured Acidobacteriota bacterium
GGAGCGTTCGGAGAGATTGGGATGGGGGAGGGTGCGGGCTTCACCGTCAACTTCCCGGTCTCGGCGGGCAGAGGCAATTCCTTCTTCGCTCCCCTCTACCGGGAAATGGTGGTCCCGATTCTGCGGCAATACCGGCCCGACCTGATCCTGGTATCGGCCGGCTACGACGCCCATGTCCGGGATCCCCTGGCCGGCATGAAGATGACCGACGGCGGTTTCGGCAAGCTGGCCGTTATTCTGAACGAGACCGCCGCGGAGGTGTGCCGCGGTCGCATCCTTTACATCCTTGAAGGGGGCTACGATCTGGAATCGCTGGCGGGAAGTGTGACCGCGACGATCGAAGCCACGCTGGAGCCGGGACAGTTGCCCTCCCCGGAAGGTCCGCCGCCCGATCCCGAGCTCCCCACGTATTTGGAACGGGCCCGGAACACGCTGGGACCATACTGGGATTTGTAGCCGTGCCCTGCGCGGCGTCGTGGAAGCGAGGCCTCCCGAACCGCGGGTGCATGGACGGCGGGGATCATAGGGCCCGGCGTAGCCCCGCGGGGCGGGCGGTGGAATCGTCGCCCGTTGGAGAGCCCCGCGCCCGGAGTGGTCTCCGGGTTGCTCCGCATCGGCGCCGCTCCTACGGAAGGGACGTCTTGCCCATCAGGTAGCGGTCGCACTCGCGGGCCGCCTCGCGACCCTCCCGAATTGCCCAGACGATCAAGCTCTGTCCCCTGCGGGCGTCGCCGGCGGCGAACACGCCCGGCGCGCTGGTGGTGTACCGGCCCAGTTCGGCCCGGGCGTTGGATCGTTCATCCTTTTCCACCCCCAACTGATCGAGCAGATCTCCCTCGGGGCCCAAAAAGCCCATGGCCAGCAGAACCAGATCCGCCGGGAAGACTCTTTCCGTTCCCGGCGCCTCCCGCGGGACCGGTCGGCCGTTCTCGCGGACCCACTCCACCTGGACCGTGTGCAGTTCCTGGACGCGGCCCGATGCGTCCCCGGCGAACCGTTTCGTCAGGACGCCGAAATCCCGCGGATCCCGGCCGAAAAGGGCCGCCGCCTCCTCCTGTCCATAGTCGACCCGAAAAATTCGGGGCCACTGCGGCCACGGATTGTCGGGCGTCCGATCGTCGGGAGGCCGAGACAGGATTTCCAGTTGCGTCAGGGATCGGCATCCATGGCGCAGGGCGGTTGCGACACAGTCGGTGCCCGTGTCCCCGCCGCCGATAACGATTACGTCCCGATCCCGGGCGGAGATGTGGCCTCCGTCGGCCAGTCCACTGTCCAGAAGGCTCTTCGTGTTGGCCCGCAGAAAATCCATGGCGAAGTGGATGCCGTCGAGGTGACGCCCCTCGATGGGCAGATCCCGCGGCCGTGTTGCGCCCGTGCAGAGGATGACGGCGTCGAACTCGCGGCGCAGTTCGGCCGCCGGCAGATCCTCGCCGACGGTGACTCCGGCCGCGAAGCGGATTCCCTCCGCCGCCATGAGATCCACCCGGCGCTGGACGATCCCCTTGTCCAGCTTCATGTTGGGAATGCCGTAGGTCAGCAGGCCTCCGATCCGGTCGTCCCGCTCGAAAACCGTCGCCAGGTGTCCCACCCGGTTCAGCTGGTCCGCGCAAGCCAGTCCGGCCGGACCCGATCCAACGACGGCCACGCGCTTTCCGGTCCTCGCCGCGGGCGGTTCCGGCCGGACCCAGCCCTCCTCGAAGGCGCGGTCGATGATGGCGCACTCGATGCTCTTGATGGTTACCGGCGGTTCGTTGATCCCCAAGACGCAGGAGGCCTCGCAGGGCGCGGGACAGACCCTCCCGGTGAACTCCGGGAAGTTGTTGGTCTTGATCAGCCGGTCGTAAGCTTCCCGCCACAATCCCCGATAGACAAGATCGTTCCACTCGGGGATCAGGTTGTTGACCGGACAACCGGCGGGCTCGCCGTCGATATCGCTTCCGACGTGGCAGAAGGGTATCCCGCAGTCCATGCAGCGGGCCCCTTGACGCCCCAGAACCTCGTCGGCCGGTCGCCCGTAAAATTCCCGCCAGTCCCCCACCCGCTCGTCGGGAGCGCGCGCCGGCACGGATTCCCTCTTGTACTCCATGAAACCGGTCGGCTTACCCATCATCCAATCCTCGGCCCCCGGGTCGGCCCGTCAGTTCCCCCCCGCCCGCATCCGGTCCTCGATGTTCTCCTGGAAAGCCGCCATAAGGATCTCCTCCTCGCTGCGACCCGCCACGCGATGGCGCCGCTGAGCCTCCAGCATCCGGGCGTAGTCGTTGGGGTAGACCTTGACGAACCCGCGCTTCGCCTCGTCCCACTGGTTGAGAATCCGCCAGGCCAGCTTGCTTCCCGTCAGGTCCATGTGCCGCTTGACGAGGCTCTTCACGAGCTTGAGTTCCCGGGGACCCTCCAGGGCGAAGAGCCTCACCATCTCGGCGTTGCACTGCCCGGCAAAGGTGTCCGCGGGATCGTAAACATAGGCGATCCCCCCCGACATGCCCGCCGCAAAATTGCGCCCCGTCGGACCCAGAATTACGACCAAGCCTCCGGTCATGTATTCGCAACCATGATCGCCCACCCCCTCGACCACCGCCGTCGCGCCGCTGTTGCGCACGCAGAAACGCTCTCCGGCAACTCCCGAGATGAAGGCCTCCCCCGCCGTCGCGCCGTAGAAGGCGACGTTGCCGACGATCACGTTCTCCTCCGCCGTAAAGGTCGCCTTGCGGGGCGGGTAGACGATCATGCGCCCCCCGGAGAGCCCCTTGCCGACGTAATCGTTGGCGTCCCCCTCCAACGACAGAGTGACGCCGGGCGGCAGGAAGGAGCCCAGGCTCTGGCCCGCCGATCCACGGAACAACAGATTGATCGTCCCGTCCGGAAGCCCCTTGGCGCCGTAACGCCGGGTCACCTCGCTCCCCAGAATGGTGCCGACAACCCGGTCCGTGTTGTGGATGGGG
Organism: uncultured Acidobacteriota bacterium; assembly: GCA_964422565.1. GTDB lineage: Bacteria > Acidobacteriota > UBA6911 > RPQK01 > JAPXNP01 > CAYRCA01. The sequence continues at coordinate 2,943 of CAYRCA010000432.1, forward strand.
AGCGAAACCGAAACCGGAAACTGACTGTCCAGCGCGGGCCGACACAGCTTCAACAGCTGGGTCCTGTCCAGCGCGGCGTCGAGTCCGTGATCCTGGGGAATCAGACATCGGCGGCCCACATAGCCGGGCACCCGGGGCCGATGAAGGATGGGGCTCAAGTCGAGCTTGGAGGCCTTCCAGTGGTCGATGGCCGCCTCGGTCTCCAGACAGTCGCTACGCCCCACCATCTCGTCGAGGGAGCGGAAACCGAGCTCCGCCATCAATTCCCGCGTTTCCCGGGCGATGAAGGTCATCAGGTTGACGACATGCTCCGGCCGACCCGCGAACTTCCTCCGCAGCTCGGGGTTCTGCGTCGCCACACCCACCGGACAGGTGTTCAGGTGGCAGACGCGCATCATGACGCACCCCAGCGCCACCAGGGGCAAGGTTCCGAAGCCGAACTCCTCCGCCCCCAGCATCGCGCCGATCACCACGTCGCGTCCGGTCTTGAGCTGGCCGTCCACCTCCAGGGTCACCCGGCTGCGCAGATCGTTGAGGAGCAGTGTCTGTTGGGTCTCGGCCAGGCCCAGCTCCCAGGGGACCCCCGCGTGCTTGATGCTGGTCAGGGGCGAGGCGCCGGTTCCGCCGTCGTACCCGCTGATCAGGATCACGTCGGCGTGAGCCTTGGCCACGCCCGCGGCGATGGTCCCCACGCCGACCTCGGCCACCAGCTTGACGCTGATTCGCGCCTCCGAATTCCCGTTCTTCAGGTCGTGGATCAGCTGCGCGAGATCCTCGATGGAATAGATGTCGTGATGCGGCGGAGGCGAGATCAAGCCCACGCCGGGAGTGGAGTGCCGAACCCGGGCGATCTCCGGATAGACCTTGTGCCCGGGCAATTGCCCTCCCTCGCCCGGCTTCGCCCCCTGCGCCATCTTGATCTGCAGTTCCCTGGCCCGCACCAGGTACTCGCTCGTCACGCCGAAGCGCCCCGAGGCCACCTGCTTGATGGCGCTGTTTCGGGAATCGCCGTTGGGATCGGGCACATACCGGTCCGGATCCTCGCCCCCCTCGCCCGTGTTGCTCCTGGCGCCGACCCGGTTCATGGCGATCGCCAGCGTCTCATGCGTCTCACGGCTGATGGACCCGTAGGACATGGCTCCCGCCTTGAACCGCCCGAGGATCGATTCCTCCGACTCCACCTCCTCCAGGGGAACCGCCCCCCCCGCGGGCTTCAGCCGGAAGAGCGAGCGCAGGGTCGGCAGCGCCTCCGCCCGATTGTGGACCAGAGCGGCGTATCGCTTGTACTTGCCGTAATCTCCCGTGCGACACGCATCCTGCAGCATATGCACCGTGCGGGGGTTGAAGAGATGGAACTCCCCGTCGTGACGCCACAAATACTGCCCGCCCTCCTCGAGCTGGGGCCTCCCCGCCGCCGGACGCGTCGGAAAAGCCTTGTGGTGGCGGCGACGGACCTCCTCGGCCA
>CAYRCA010000433.1:0-3718 GCA_964422565.1 uncultured Acidobacteriota bacterium
GCCCTGGATCCGGCGGGCGCCGTCCGGGATTCCTTCGAGGTCGGGTTTCCGGCGGGGTTTCCCTGAGGGCTCTGCCCGGCGGAGGGATTCTGGTCGGCCGTCTGGAGGAAGCCTATGCGGCTCTGGTCCAAGCCGGGGCGACGACCCTTGAGTTCATGAGAGAGCGCCGCGAGCTCCTTCCGGAGGGGGAGTTCCGAGAGACGCTTGCGCCTCGGTTTCATCTGGCCGTGGATTCCCGAGGTCGGATCTATGCGGTGGACCAGGTCGACTACGAGATCCGGAAGTACGGCGCGGAGGGAGAGTACCTCGGCGACTTCCGCATCCTCGAGGACCCGGAGTACAGACCTCCGCCCGAAAGCCTCGATATGGAGCGGGCGATGGCCGACCCCGCGTACCGGGAGGATTGGCTTTGGAGCTGGAGTCGGGTCGCGTCCGCCATCGTGTCGGACCGCTATCTGGTCGTTGCCCTCCAATCTTCACAGCGGGGCGGGTACCGGCTCCACTTCTACACGCTGGAGGGCGGGCGCGGCTTTGAACCGATCCACTGGGAATCGCGGCTGATCGACGCCGATGTGGACTGAATCGACTCGTCGACGCGCTCCGAGATCGCGAGCTGACCTTTCTGGCGCCGGCGAGGAACTGCCTCGTTCGAGTTCACCGATTCCACGAGGCGAAGAGGTAGTGAGCCCGATGCGACGTGAGTATGTGTGGACCGCGCTCTCGAGGGACAGTGGTTCTGTGCTCCACCGTGAGCCAGGGTGGGAAACGGCGGCGGAGTTTCGCGAAGGCGCAGGCGGTCTCAACCTCGATCGCCCGGGGCGGATAGCCGGAGTTGTCCGAGAGCGCCTTTCGACGTCTTCGAGGTGTCGCCCGGGCCCTTGCCATGGGTCGGCGGTTTCGGGAGTGTTGGTTGTCTGCATAACGGATCGGCAGGCAGTCGGGACTTTGCCCAGAGCATCGTTTGGAATCCCTCGATCCTGCCATCGGCGTTCGGTGCGGGACGTGGCGGATCGGTGGATCGGTTCCGAGGACGGATCCTCCCGCTCCGGTTGGGTCAATGCGTATTGAAGGGGTGGACGTCGGGAATCCCGTGGTAGAGTGACCCCCGGCGGACTCTGACGAATGCTGGAGACGCACGCGGTTCGGCGCCGCGGTCGGGCGGGTGGAAAGAGGCTGCGATGAACGAACTCAAGAGGCTGGCGAAGAGGCTGGGTGAACTGCGCGAGACGCTCGCCGAAGGCGACAAGAACGACACACCCGAGCGTCTCCTCGGATTGGGCCGCGACGCCGTGTTCGCCTGGCTCCGGGGGGAGGGTCCCGACGAGTGGATAGAGCGACTGGATGTCCAGTCGGCGATGCCGGCTCGAGCTGGGGGTCGAACCAACGCGCCCCGTGCCCTACTCAAGGCCGGACAGGAGTGCGGTGCCGCCTTCCGGCGCCGCGCCAACGCCCCATCCTTCCCGTGTCCGAAGAGCGTCGAGCAAAGGGGTTTCCTCGACGCTATGCTCCCGGCGGTGACGAAGTGACGGCCGAGCCGGTCGGGGATTACGAGATTACGCCTCACGCTCGATTCGAGATGGAGCGTCGCGGGCTGCGCGAGGAGGTGGTCCGCCGGGTGCTGGCGACACCGGCGCAGCGCTTGGAGATAAGGCCGGGAAGACCCGTTCCGCAGTCGAGGATTTCGATGGGCGAGCCCGCCAAGAATACTGGATCTCGGAGGAGCTTGGCGGTATTCCTCTCCTTGTCGAGGAAGACGGCGAAATGCGAATGAGAATTTGCGATATTGAGTTCGCTGAGCCGGACCCCAAGATGTTCGCTATCCCGGACGATTACGAGATCGCGGAGGAGCGTGAATAACCGGACGGGAACGTCCGGCTATCGGGTTTCAAGGTTGCGGGGTTCAGTTGGGCCTCGCGATTGCGCCGCAATTCGGAGTTTTGCGGAGTATTTCAATATACGATACTTAAGGTGAGTATTCGGCTATGTTTTCAGGTCATTGGTTTCCGGGGTTCTGCGAGGGCGTTGGGCGGCTTGAAGAGGGCGGGTCGCCGGTTCCCGCGAAACCCTGCGCCGAACCAACGTCGCCGCGGCCGTCTCAGGCACCGGCCGTCTTGCCGCGCAACGGGCGCCAGGCCCACGATAAGGCAGGAACCAGTTCCGGCGAAGCTTGTTTTCCCGAACTGAGAGGAACCGCCTCTCTCAGATTGCCGAGTGAGAGCGGGAATGTGCATTCCCGGTCTCCGGGGAGGTGCCACGCGAAACGGTTGCAGCGTGTCTTTCGCTCTAGAGCGTTTAGGTTCCGGCGTTTCTCCCGCGACGGATCGGAAGTCCCTCCACCTGAGCTATTTCCGGACACCGCGTGGTTACGTGATTTTCCCCGAGCCCTGCCGAACACGTTAAGCATGGATGAAGGCACCGCGCGACTCGCCCGAATTCCGACGCGATCAAGCGTTTCCACCCACACTGGATCCGCCGGAACGATCACAGCAAAATCATTTCAGGGGGAGAACGCCCGTCGAACTGCGAGTCAAACGACCATGAGCCAGCGCACCGCCGTTATGGAACTGGGTTTCGCGACTGTCGGAGCAGGTTCCGCCGGGGGCCTCTGGCAAGGACCGGAGGGTGGGGTAGCCCAGAACCGGATTCATTTCCAGTGGGAGGAAAGATGCGAGAGATGCTCGGAATGCTCGAACGGTTCACGGAGCGAGCCCGGAGAACGATATTTTTCGCTCGCTACGAGGCGAGTCAGTTGGGCGGCGTTCGGATGATCGAGCCGGAACATTTGCTACTGGGGTTGTTGCGGGCGGATTCTGGCCTGCTCGAGTGGCTTCTGCCGGCCGATGATTTCCCCTCGGTCCCGGAGGCGTTAAGACAACGGTCGATGAAGGATGGACCAAGTCCACCCACTTCCGTCGAGATGCCCTTAAGCGAGCTGGCCAAGCAAGCCTTCGCCCTTGCGGCGGAAGAAGCCGATCGTTTCCTACACAAGAATATCGACACGGCCCATATTCTTCTTGGCATTCTGCGCGTCGAAGAAGGTCCGGCCCCGGCGATCCTCCGCGACCATGGGCTGAGTCTCCGGGAAACGCGAGAGCGGATCGCCTCGATACCGATGGCTCTGAGGGCGACCGACTTCGGACGCCGCAGGAAGCTGGTGCCCGACGAAGAGACGGCGAAGAGGATTGCCGAAGCCGTCTGGATCCCGGTCTTCGGGCGGGAAAGGGTCGAGGGCCAGAAGCCTTTCCGGGTGAGTTTCGAGATCGACGCTTGGCACGTTTGCGGCACCGTTCCCAACGGCACCGACCAGCGCGTGCTGGCCGCGATGGTCTCCCAATGGAACGCTGAGATCCTGTTCATCGAGCCTTCCGAATGAGACGGAGTTTACTCGTGGGCCGGCTCACAGCGGCGTCCGCGGGCGAGCCTGCAATTGAGCAATTGAGCGGTTGGCAACGAGTAGTCACGGGTTGGTGTTGTGCGCGACCTGTCCCCCCGTTCTTCACCGCACTTCCCGGAACCTCGTCGAATCTCCGGGATTGCTTCAATGCGTATTCCGCTGAAGTTGTCCACCTCCGGAGCGAAGCGACGCTGAGAATCGCGCGCCCCTACCACGGTCAACAATCCCCATCCGGCCGGGATCGCGTGCCCCGCCAGGCTCAGCGCCAGCCCGGCCGACATCGCCGCCGCCCAGTCCAGCCCCGCCTTCGGTCGTCGCGGGGCT
>CAYRCA010000433.1:3728-4396 GCA_964422565.1 uncultured Acidobacteriota bacterium
CCGAACCGGGAGAACCACTGCTCCAGGTAGGCCTTGACGGCGTCCAGATCGTCGTTCACAGGGCGGTCCTTTACCCGAATGGATCGCGAGTCCGCAAGCGATTTCGCCGGGAGCGGGAAGCCGGCCGCTTCTGGGCGGCGGAGCAGGCCAAAATCGACCGGGGCGCCCGGGACGACGCCCGGCCTCGGAATCTGCGGCTGGGGGCGGCTATGGACGACTACCGGCGCTACTGCCGGATGCAGCATCGATCCTACGTGACCTACATGAAACGGCCGCTGGATTTCTGGGAAGAGCGCTTCGGACGCGACGAGACCGTTGCGGCGATGACCCGGGCGCGAATCGAGGAGGTCAAGTTGGAGCTGACGTCCGAACTGGACAGAGCCACGGTGAACAAGTACCTCGCGGTGCTCAAGGCGTTCTTCAACTGGCTGATCCCTGCAGGGTCGGCTGCAGGCCAATCCGGTCAAAAGGATCAAGCTCTTCTCCACGAACAACGAATGGGTACGCTACCTCGATCCGATCGAGGAGTATCCGAAGCTGCTCGAGGAGGCCGCCATGATCCGCTGGTACCTGCCCGGTATGATCCGGATCGCCGTTCACACGGGGTTGCGCAAGGGGAACCTGCTGCGGCTGCGGTGGGACCAGTGCGACTTCAAGACCCGGACGAT
>CAYRCA010000434.1:0-4395 GCA_964422565.1 uncultured Acidobacteriota bacterium
GGCCTGCACCGGAACCCTGTGTTCGCCGGGGCCTTCGTCCAACCTCAGCAAGCTCTTCAGCCGCCTGGCCGGATCGATGGTTACGGCCAAAGCCTTGGACCCCTCGAGCGCGGCGCCCAGGGCCAGCGCGGAGGCCACGGTGGTTTTTCCGACGCCTCCCGTTCCGACGCAAATCAAGACGCGGGGGGAATGCCTCATCGCCGCCCCCCCCTTGCGAAGGGCCAGGCGTCCTGAAGATGCAACTCATCGGCCAGCCCGGTTACAAACTTCAGGTCCCTCTGCGGGCGGACGGCCCTTCGGATGGGAAAGACCGGCACGGCGACGGACGTTCTCAAACGCTGGAACTGGCCGATCTCGACCTCCGACCGGGCCTTCAGGAAGAGATGCAAGTCACCCCATCGTTCCCGTACAAACCTGGTCTTCTTGCCGTCGGCGACCCAACGAGACAACATGGGGGACGAGAGGTTGCAGAGGAGAAAGGCGGGGCGGATCCCGAGTTGGCCCAAACCGTCCACGAGTTCCAGGGTCTCGTCGACCGACATTTCCTCCGGCACGCTGACCGGCACCACCGCCGGCCGCGAGTCCCGCATGAACTCGAAGATCGCGCGACCCTTGCCGGCCAGGGGCCCGCTGAGGAACTGTTCGAAGTTCACAGCAACCCGGAGGGTCTGCAGGAAGTGCCCTGTGGCGGGAGCGTCCCAGACGATGGCGTCAAACCGCCGGCCACCCTCCTCCACCGGTCTCTCCGCAAGCTCTCTGAGGCGCCACAGGAAAGCCAATTCCTTCAAGCCGGGAACGACCTCGACAAAGCTGCTGTAGATCCTGCTCGAAATCAACGAGTCGGCCAACCTGCCCGGTCTGACGCCGCGTCTGACGATCGATTCGAGTACCGCCTTGGGATCGATGTGAACCACGAACAGTCTCGACGACACTTCCGGGTCCTCCTCCAGTCCCGCCAGGGAAAGGGAGAGGGCCAATTCCTCAACGGGGTGGGAGGAGACCACCAGCAGCCGACGACCGCCCCGGCATTCTGCCAGCGCCCAGGCGAAGGAGAGGGTCGTCTTTCCCACTCCTCCCTTGCCGCAGAACACGGTCAGATCAACAGCCAATCTCATCCTCCGACGGGTCTTATCGCCTCGTTCTTTCCACTATATGGTCGACCGCGCCACCCTCACGGAGAGTCGACAACCGAGGGGGGCGTCCCCGATCCACCGGTTCGTGACCTTCAAGGCCGCGATTCCAGCGCCGGCCCGCGTGGTGAGTCCGGGTGGGAAAGGTCGTCCGCCGCCCCTGACGGTCAGCCGGTCACCTACGCCGGCGCCCCTCGGGACGGGTCGCTATCCCCTGGCGGCAACCCAGACGAACATCGCGCCGCTCAAAAGCGACACCACCGCGGAGACTGCGCCCACGCCGGTCCCGGCCAGGGCGATTGCGAACTGCAGCGAGACGAGAAACACCACGACCGGGGCGACTCCCTTCAGAAAGGGTGTGATTCCCTCGTTCGACTCCGCACCGGCCGAGGACGTGGTCACCGTGACCGACAGGTCGTTGTCGCGAATCTGCTCGAGCAGTACACCCAACTGGCGAAACATCCCCAAGGCGAGCATCCCGCCCCCCACGGCCCACTCCCGGCTCCGGGCCGCGGTTGCCGACTGGGAGAGGTGGTGACGAACCAGCCGGAGCATCACCGGCCAGACGGAACCCGGCAGCCAGTCCGCCGGAGTGGTTCTGGAACCCGCGATCAATGCCAGCTGCCGATGAAACAGATGCAGGAACAGAGGGGGGGAGCTCCCGCTCGCCGTCGACGCGCGCCATAACTCCAGCAGCTGGGCAACCGAGGCGGGCGGCTGGTAACCCGCCGTCATCTCGAACCTGAGCCCGGACAACTGTCTCCAGATCTCCGCCTCGTTCACGGACCGACCCTGGTTCCGCATCATCTTGACCAGCATCCGGACGGCCCTGCCCGGATCCTCGGCGGCAGACGACGCGACATATTGCATCAGCGAATGGTGATGCTGCACCGGGACGGGTTCCATGAAGGGCCAGATTCTGTAACCCACCCTCCCCTCTCCGGCCGGCACAAGCTCGGAGAGGGTCGCGTCGGCCGGCACGAAGGAGAGAATCAGCATCTGCTCCACAAGGGCCTCGACGGACAGTGGGAATCGGGGTTCATCGTGAAGCTTCGGAGGCGCCGCGGCTGACGAGGTCAACTCGTAGGCCAGGGTGTGCGCATCCTGCAACTCGGGGATCAGCGGAGGAATCCGGGTCACCCAGGCGGTCGGCGCTTCCCGCAGGTTCGTCAGCATCCGGCGTTTTCTCTCGACATCGGCATGGAGGGAAAGCCAGGACTGAAAATCCCCCGTCACATCCGGGTCGGTGATCCGGGACTCGGGAAAACCGGACAATCTGGCCAAACCGGCCTCGAAGGAGCGCCGTCCCGCCTGGAGATCGACTGGTGAAAACAACTCGATGACGACCGGCCTGCCCTTGTAGTGTCCGGTGAAGTTGCGGGAAAAGATCGAGCCGTCGACTTCGGTCAACCGAAGTACCTTCGCCTCCAGTTCCCCGACCGGTGAAGCGAGATCGTCACCCAGATAGGGCAACGGTACCGAATGGAGCGCTTCCAGGTAGGCGGGGGGAAGCAGATCGGCCCGTCCGGAAAGAAAAACGGCGAAAGCCTGGAAGTAACCGCCCAACTCCTCACAGGCGGCCCGAAAACCGGCCGCCCGTCCAATATTACCCGCCGACGGCAGTTGCGCGCCCGGCCTCCTTCCGCCGGGCGTAAGCCCATGTTTCTGCCAGACCGCCCGGATTCCTCTCCTCACCCTCATATCGATCACGGGATCAAGTTTGGCAGACTGGAACCGAGACGCAACAGGGACAGGCTGCCGAAGCAGCCGCCCCGGCGCCATCACGGCAACCCTCCGGATTCACGGGTGGGGCGCAAGGGGGAACGCGCGACGGGACAGATCGTCGAAGCGCCCCTCCGGCTTGACAAGCGACCGGCCGAAACCGGACTTACCCGCGCGCGGCGGCGGCGACATCCGGAGTCACTTCGTCCCGGAAAGGCGGCTTGAACGGAGGCTTCTCCGTTGCCGGGGCGAGCGCTCTCGTGAAGCTCCGTCAGCGTCCTCGGGCCTGGTCCTCCACACGGCCGGGCCGCTGGACGATCGCCGCTTTTCGGCGTCAGGAAGCCTTCGCCTTTCCTGCCGACGAACCCCCCATCGCCTTAGAGGCGGCTCGAGGTTCCTCGGCGCTGTCGCCGCCCGATCCCTCCATCCAATGGACGACCGAGTCCGAGGTCTTCTTCATCATGTCCGTGGTGGCCCGCATCATCTCTCGGGGATCGACGAAACTCGAGCTCACGTCGGACCATGCGCTCTTGACCGTGTCCTCGGAAACGCGGGTCACCGTGTCCGCGGTCTCTCTCTTGCTCTCATGCACCTGACCGAGAACCGCGTCCGAAAAGGCGTCCATCGCCTCCCGCATTTTTTCCATCGACGCGGTCAAATCGTCGCCGGAACCCATCGACGTCACGGCGTTCTGCATCTGCTCGATACCGAATAGAGTCATGGCCGTGGAAAAACGCATCATCGACACGAAGAACTTATCCATCAGAAACCTCCTTAATTGGGTGTTTGCTCCCCGACGATTAATTTGGATTGGCGACCAGTCTTCGACGCCAGAACAAATTGGTAAGTGTAAGATATCTCGCTGAACGGGGAATTGTCCAGTGTGTGGATTCGATAGTCCGGAGGTCGGCCAAGGTGGGTGTCGCCGCTACAGCCGCGGGCGGCTGTTTTAGCCGGGGCGGGCGCGCTCGGGCCGACGGTGAAAGGAGTCGCGACGGCGGGTGAGCGGTGCCGCGGGTAAGCCTCACTTGTCGGTTGTCGTCCCCGCCTTCAACGAGGAGGCCCGTCTTGACTTGTCGCTGCGCACGATCGAGGAGTATTTCGAGGATTGCGGCCATCCCTACGAGATCATTGTGGTCGATGACGGTTCCACCGATCGGACGGCGGCCATCGCCGAAGGGCGGGCGTCCCTGCCGCGGCGGTGGGGGCGGGTCCGGTGGCTTTCCAATGAGGCGAACCGGGGCAAGGGGTTCAGTGTCCGTCGGGGCATGTTGGCCGCCGAGGGAGGCTTGGCGCTGTTGAGCACACCCATCGCGGAGTTCTACAAGTTAAGGGAGGCCGTCGCCTCGCGCGACTGCGACCTGGCCTTCGGTTCCCGCGATCTCTCGGGGTCGGAGGTGAGAGTTCCTCAACCCTGGTGGAGGGAGACTCTGGGCAAGGGTTTTAACCGTTTCGTCCGGCTCTCCACCTTCCTGCCCTACCGTGATACCCAGTGCGGGTTCAAGCTCTTTCGCATGGCCTCGTGCCGCGAACTTTTCCGGCG
>CAYRCA010000435.1:0-4395 GCA_964422565.1 uncultured Acidobacteriota bacterium
CGCGCCGCCTCCTCCTTCTCCGCCCGCTCCCGAGCCTTCCGCTCCTCGGCGACCTTGGACTCCCAAACCGTTCGACCGGCGGCAATGGCGTCGGCCACCGCCGAGGTGAAGAGCTTCACACTTCGAAGGGCGTCGTCGTTGCCGGGAATGACGTAGTCAACGATGTCCGGATCGCAATTCGTGTCCACCACCGCGACCACGGGAATGCCCAGTCGGTTGGCCTCCTTGACCGCGATGGACTCCTTCTCGGAGTCGACGACGAACAGCGCGTCGGGAAGCCGGTCCATATTCCGGATACCGCGCAGGTTCTTCTCGAGCTTTTTCCTCTCGCGCTCGAGTTTCGCGATTTCCTTCTTGGAGGTGAACCGGGTATGATAACCCTCCTCTTTCAACTCCTCCAACTGCTTGTAACGCTTGATGCTGTTACGGACAGTCGCGAAGTTGGTCAGCAATCCACCCAGCCAGCGATTGGTGACGAAGTGCATCGCGCAACGCTGCGAATCCTCCTCGATCGCCTCGTGGGCCTGCCGCTTAGTGCCCACAAAGAGGACCTGCTTACCCTCGGCCCCCGCCTCGTTGAGGAAGTCCACCGCTTCCCTGAAGAGCTGCAGGGTTCTCTGCAAATCGATGATGTGAATTCCGTTCCGCTCTCCGAAGATGTATTCCTTCATCTTCGGATTCCACCGGCTCGTCTGGTGTCCGAAATGGACACCCGCCTCCAGCAGTTGCTTTATCGAGATCGCGCTCAAACGGCCCTCCTCAATCAGCGTTTCGAGAACTGGTAACGTTTTCTGGCACCCGGTTGACCGTACTTCTTGCGTTCCTTGATGCGGGGGTCCCGAGTGAGGAGGCCGGCCTTCTTCAGAACCTGCCGCAACTCCGGATCGAATTCCAGCAGAGCGCGGGCCACGCCGAGCCTGACCGCGCCGGCCTGGCCGGAGAAGCCTCCCCCCCTGACATTAACGTAGACGTCAAACTTCTCTAGGCTCTGCGCCAGCTGCAGCGGTTGCGTAACCATCGTCTGTTCGGCCCGACTCCGGAAATACTCCAGGTAGTCGGCGTGATTGACCACAATCTGACCGGTACCCGGCATCAGAAAGACCCGGGCCGTGGAGGTCTTCCGCTTTCCGGTGCCGTAATATTGAATCTTTTCCACGATTTGACTCCTCAGAAACTCAAAGGCCGCGGCTGCTGAGCCTCGTGCGGGTGTTCGGCGCCCGCGTAAACTTTCAGCCGCCGCAGCATGCGGCGCCCCAGCTTGTTCTTGGGAAGCATGCCCCGGACCGCCAGCTGAAGAAGTCGCTCCGGCTTCTTGTCCCGAAGAAGCCGCGCGCTGGTTTCCCTGAGCGCCCCCGGATACCCGCTGTGGGAGTAATAGGTCTTTCCGTCCCACTTGCCGCCCGTCAGACGAACCTTCTCGGCGTTGACCACCACGACAAAGTCGCCGGTATCCAGGAAATCCGTGTAGATCGGCTTATCCTTCCCCATGAGGACGGTGGCGACGCGGGAGGCCAGGCGTCCCAGCACCTGTTCCTGGGCGTCGACCAAGTGCCACTTGCGGTCCAGCTCATCCACTTTCGGCAGAACGGTCTTCATCCCCAACTATCCTTCAGATATCGGTTGCTTCCTGAAAATCGGAAAAATTACTAAACGGCGGCCCGACTGTCAAGTCCCCCCGGAGGGCGGAATCAACAGTGTACCTGAAATCGGGCGCGGGGTCACCAAGCCCCGCTTCCTCCGTGCCGACGGGGTTTTCGCAGATTTCGCGTCAGGGGCGTTATAGAAAGATAAAGGTACTGTGTGACTAGAATTACCGGATTCTCTGGGGAAAGTAATAAAATTCCGGTTTGAACTTCGGGGACTTAGGAGTCAAATTGATGCGTCTAGCAAGCTGGTTCAGATCGAAACCCAAGAGCCTGGTTGGTGTGGATATCGGCTCCTCGGCGGTGAAGGTGGCCGAGCTGAAGAAGTCGGGCGGCCGATTTAAACTGGAGGCGCTCGGCAAGAGCTCGCTGCCGGTGGACACGATTGTGGACGGTTCGATCATCTCCAAGCTGCCCCTGGCCGAGGCGATCGAGCGGATCTTCCGCGACAAGAAGATCCGCAACGGTCGGATCGCCACGTCGATATCGGGTCATTCGGTCATCGTCAAGAAGGTGTCGTTGCCGGCCATGTCCGAGAGTGAGCTGGCGAAGTCGATTCAGTGGGAGGCGGAGCAGTACATTCCGTTCGACCTGGCGGAAGTCAACGTGGACTACCAGGTGATCGAAAGGGAGCCGGGAAATCAGAAGCTGCAGGTCATCCTGGTGGCGGCCAAGAAGGAGAAGATCGCCGACTACACGAGCGTCATTTCCATGGCCGGCAAGATTCCCACCGTGGTGGACATCGACGCCTTCGCTTTGCAGAATGTTTACGAGCTGAACTACTCCCCCGACCCGGGCACCGTGGCCGCCCTTCTGGACGTGGGCGCCAGCTCCACCAACATCAACATCGTGCGGGGAAGCGATTTCCTTTTCACCCGCGACATCGCGATCGGGGGCAACCAGTACACGGAGTTTCTGCAGGAGGAACTGGGGGTTTCGAACGACGAGGCGGAGGACTACAAGCTCGGCCGGAACGTGCCGGCGGAGGTAGAGGACACGGTCGATCAGGTGCTTCGCTCGGTCTCGGAAAACCTGCTGCTCGAGGTCGAAAAGACCATCGATTACTTTAAGACCACGACCTACGCCGACGATATCCAGCAGATGTACCTCGCCGGCGGGGCCAGCCGGACCCGGGGGCTGCGGGACTACCTGGGGGAGAAGTTTCAGTTTCCCGTCGAGTTTCTGGACCCCTTCAAACGCATCCGGGGTCTTGGCGCCGAGGAGTTGGGTGGCGACAGCGACTCCGCCGGAGCGGACTTCGCCATCGCCGTTGGCCTCGCCTTGAGAACAGCCTGAGGCAGACATGATCCAAATCAACCTACTTCGAGAAGCAACCGGTCGACGACGAATCTGGGTGCCCAAGAAATCGCGCGCCGAGCTGTGGGTGGGGCTTCTGGTCGCCGCCGCCGTCATCGGTGTTTTGGGGTGGCACTGGCATCTCTCCTCCGTCCGGGAGGCGGCCGTCATTCGAAGAGCCGAGCTCCAGCAGGAGAGCGCTCAGCTGGCCGCCGTTCGGGCCGAGCTCGAGAGGTACGAGGCCCAACGGGCCCTCCTGGAGGAGCGCGCCCGGATCATCGAGAACCTGCGGGCCAGTCAGAGAGGGCCCGTTCAGATGATGAACGCCATCATCGCCGCCATGCCGAACGAGCCGCGGCTCTGGTTGACCACCCTGAGTCAACAGGAGGGCGGCGTGACCATCGAGGGTTACGCCTTCGACGTCCCCGCCATCGCCGACTTTATCGCTAACCTGGGCAAGTACCCGCCCTTCCAGACGGTGGAACTGGCCTTCTGGGAGGACAGACAGGACAGTGTGGCCTTCGGGTTGAACTGTCGACTGAAGAATTAACAGCCATGTCAGCAATCAGTCGTCTGTCCCAGAGAACCCAGCTCATCATCCTCGGGGTCCTGATCCTGGCCCTATGCGGCGCCTTCTACGTCTACATGATTGGCCCTTTGAGGGGAGAGCTCCAGCAAATCGAACAACAGATCCATGTTCTCGAGCTCGAGGTGGAGGCCGGCCAGGCGGTCCGGGACCAGCTCGAGGAGCTCAAGGGGGCGGTGCGGGAGCAACTGGCCCGACTGAACCACCTGCGACGCGTCCTTCCCGAGAAGAAGGAGACGGCCGACATCATCCGTCAGGTTCAGCAACTGGCCGTCGATTCGACGCTGCACATCAAGAGCTTTACCCCCCGCGCCACCGTCAACCAGGAGTTCTACGAGGATTGGCCCATCCTGATCTCGTTGGAGGGCAACTACAACAGCCTCGGCAGCTTCTTCGAGAAGATCAGCCACTTCACGCGGATCATCAATGTCGACAACATCAGCATTCGGGCGGTCGGCGACGAGCCAACCCGGGACCGAAGCCTCACCGCCACCTGCACCGCCACAACCTTCGTCTACATCGAACCGTCATCGACGGAAGAACTGGAGTAAGCGGACAATGACGACCCAGCACAGGATTCTTCAGATGGCCCCGCTGATCATTGTCGTCCTGGCCCCCATGGGTCTGGCCCAGGGTGTCGAATACGATTCGCAGGGCAGGCCGGATCCCTTCGTGAACCTCCGGCTGCTCCACCGGCGACCGGAACCGCCCCGTTTCCCGGCCCCGCCGGCGCTCGACGAACGGCCGCCAGGCCTGGCCGGGCTCCTCGTCGGAGAGGTCACGGTAACCGGCACGGCCCAGGGGCCCCAGTCGCAGTTGGTGATTCTCAGAGGCATCGACGACGTCAGCGAACTCGCCCGGGAAGGAAGC
>CAYRCA010000436.1:0-4387 GCA_964422565.1 uncultured Acidobacteriota bacterium
AGATTGAGATCGAGAGCCCGGATCTGGATCCCCGCGGCATGCTCGTCGACTTCGGAGATGTCGACGAGGCCCTCTCCTCGTTTATCGAGGCCCGCCTCGACCACAAAATGATTCTTCGCCGGGACGACCCCCTGGCGGAGGCCCTCCTCTCGCTGGGAGAGCCGGTTCACCTGATGCCGGTCAACCCCACGGCGGAGAACATCGCCCGTCTCCTGTACGAGGAAGCTCGGCGACGGGGTTTGCCCGTCACGGCCGTCCGGCTCTGGGAAACGCCGCGCGCCTTCGCCGAGTACCGGCCCTGAGGCGGGAGGACGGGCATCCGGACGGTCGCCGGCGGGCCTCTGCGGACCGGTCTCGAGGATTGGCGCCTCCCCTCCCCCCGGCCGTCCTCCGTTCCGGACTTGGTGGCGACAGGCAGATGGCTGCCGTCCATCCCTTTCGACGGCGACAGGCACGTGTTCGAATTCCGGGCGACGCGCCCCTACAGCAATTGCCGCACGGCCTCCCGCAGGCGATCGTTGAAGTGTTCGACCGTCTCCTCCGGACCCGGAGCGATTGGCTCTCCGAAGCGGATCCGGATGGGGCACAGGCGGACCTTGCTGGAACCCCGGGGCCACGCCTCGTAGGAGCCCCGAATCCCCACCGGAACCACCGGGACGCCGATCTTCCTGGCCAAGATGGCGGGACCCTTTCGGAAGGGCCTCAAGGTCCCGTCGATCGACCTCTCCCCCTCGGGAAAGACGAGCAAGACGAGTTCCCGGCGCAGTCCCTCGGCCGCCAGCCGTAGCGTCTGCCGGAGGTTGTGGTCGGCGCTGACGGGAATCGTCTTGACCAGTCCGCCCAGAAAGGCCCCCCACCCGCCACCGAAGTACTGGGTGTATCCCAGGGAGAAGAATCGCCGAAGGGTCCGCGGCGGGAGCAGGCAGACAACCAGAAAGGCGTCCAGAAAGCTCAGGTGGTTGGGACAGATCAGAAAGGGATAGCGACCCGGCAAATTTTCGATCCCCTCGCCCCTCAGGCGAAACAGCGCCTTCGCGGTCAGGCGTAGTGCCCCCGCCGTCAACACCGCCAGCGACTCGACCACCGGGCGCCGCCGGAGTCGCCTCACTTCCGCGTTCTCCTCAGGTGTCAGAGGCTCGTCCAGGATCTCCGCCCAGGAACGCCGGCCGCCCTCCCCCTCGGAGGGGGCGTCGAGACGCTCCTTGACGATGTCCGCAACGTCCTGGAAGGTGTAGAGGCTGGCGGCCTCCTCCTCGGTCAGGCTCACCCGGAAGACCTCCTGCAGCGTCGAGATCAACTCGACGCGCTCCAGCGAATCCAGCCCCAGATCCAGCTCCAGGCTCGCTTGGAGATGTGGTTTCGCCCCGGGCTTGACCTGCCGCACCAACTCGACGAGACGGACCTCCACGTCGTCGACGGGCCGCCACTCGACGTCCTGGACGGGCTCGGCGGCGCCCACTCCCTCCTTCAGACTCTTCTCAACCTCGAAGCGCTTGATTTTTCGCGTCGTCGTGCGCGGCAGGGGCTCCCGCCAGACATCGATGCTGCGCACCCGTTTGTAGGGGGGCAACCGCTGGGAGAGGGTCTCCATGAGATAGCGGATCCTGTTTTGAGTGTGGACGATCCCCTGCCTCTTCAATTCGTCGAAATCAGGCACTACCACCGCGTGGAGACGCTCCTGTTCCCCCGACGGGTCCTCCCGCCCGATGACGCACATCTCCTGAATTAAGGGACAGTTGCTCTGGTAGAAGTGCTCGACCTCCTCCGGATAGATGTTCTTTCCGGAGCTGAGAACGATGACCTCCTTGGCCCGACCCGTAATGTACACGACCCCCCCCGCAGCCTGGTAGCCCAGGTCTCCGGTGTGCAGCCACCCCTCCCGGTCGATGGTCTCGTGGGTTGCCCGAGGGTTCTTGAAGTACTCCCGCATGACGTTCTCGCCCCGGATGAGGATCTCGCCTACGCCCCGATGATCGGGCCGATCGATGCGGATCTGAACGTGGGGCATCGGCGTCCCGACCGATCCGACTCCGACGGGTCGCGGGGGTGTGATCGTGGCCAGCGCGGCGGTCTCGGTCAGCCCGTAGGCCTGGACCACGACGAAACCCAGGTCCGTGAGGAACTGGACCACCTCGGGATCGAACCGCGCCCCGCCGACGCCAAAGAATCGGAACTGGGGGCCGAAGGGACGATGGACGGCGGGAAAGAGCCGGCGACCCGGGTTCACGCCCAGCCGCCGGTGGCAGAAGCGAGAAAGCGCCAGCATCCGCCGGAAAAGAAAGCGTTTGAGACGACCCTGCTTCTCGACTTCGGAAAGGATCCGACGGTGCAGCAGGTAATAGAACTGGGGCACGCAGACGAAAATCGTGATCCCCTCCTCTCGGAAGGCCTTCATGATCCGCTGCGCATCCAGCACGTCCAGGAATGTCGACTTGGCCCCGGAGTAAAGGGGCACGATGAAGTTCACGATGAGTGAGAGGATGTGATAGAGGGGCAGGACGCCGAGGAAATGATCCCGCGACGTCACCTCGATTCCCTTCAAGGCCTCAACGACGTTTCGGTAGAGGTTTCGTCCCGTGAGCACCACACCCTTCGGATCCCCCGTCGTGCCGCTGGTGTAAAGGATGACGTGAGGATCCTCCAGGGAACGCTCCACCAGGGGAATCGGCGCGTCGACCGAGCCGTGGCGGTCCAGGGCCGCGTCCCACTCCGGGAAGGCGCCTCCCGAGTCCCCCGTCACCAAGGCCGGCAACGGATCGGGCAGCAGGTCCTGAACCTGCCTCAGGACCGGCAGGAGCTTTCCCGAGGCGAACAGGAAGACACACTCCGAGTGTCGAATCAGCCCGGCCAAGGTCTCCGGCGGATGCAGGACGTCCATCGGCACCAAGACCGCGCCGGCGCTCTGGGCCGCCAAGAAGGCGATCCCCCAGCGCGGATGGTTCTCAATCAGGAGACCCACTTTGCTTTCGGGACGAACGCCCTGTTCCCTCAGGTAACAGCTGATGGCCCGAATCTCCCGACCCACCTGGGCGTAGGTGATACTCTCCCGGCCCGTCCGGGTGATGCTCTGAAAGGCGAGCTGGTCGGGGTTCAGTCTCAGGACCTCCCGAAACCTCTCGAAAAAGTCCAGTGCGGAGGATGGATCAGTCAATCGACCTCACCCGGAGATTCTGGTACCAGACGGGATTCCCATGATCCTGCAGTCCGATATAACCAGCATGCACCATCTCTCTATAGGGACGATTGAACTTGTTCGGGGTCCCGTCCGGGTTCCTCCCGGCCTCGATCCATTCGTTGAAATCCACATCGATGATCTCGCGCTCGTTCAACACCACTTTCACCAGAGGGCCATCGGCGGTGACGACGATCCGGTTCCACTCGCCGGGAGGCCGGGCCGCGTTGACGGCGGGCGCGGCGATGTCATAAATGGCGCCGAAGTCGTGAACCGTCATCTCCTCCTTGCCGTAGCTGTCGAGGACCTGGACCTCGAACCCCGTCTGGACCTCGTCCATGGGGTCGGCAACCCGGAGGAAGACGCCGCTGTTGGCGCCCTCGCTCACCTTTACCTCCCCTTCGAAGACGAAGTTCTGGAAGGTTTCGGCGGCGTAGTAGATCATCCGGCCACCCGACCCGTCGCAATACAGGACTCCGTCCTCGAGGGAGAAAGCGTCCCGTCGGCCGGTCGCCTCCCAGGCGTCGAGCCCCGCGGCCAACAGGTCGATCCAACCGTCGACGGGGTCGGGGGAGACCGCCATGGGGGCGTCTTCATGGGGCGCCGGCGCACAACCCGCCAAGCCAACGACAAGGGCGGCCGCGAAAATTCCTGGTCTCATCTGTGAAGGCTCCTTTCCCATTCCGGTTTGGCGGTATTATATCTAGTTCGAGATCCAGATACTCCTTGAACCGCCCGCCGTCTCGGGCCACAGAAGCCTCGGGCGCGGGAGGGGACGCGCGCCTGAGGCAGAGATCAAGGAGTCGCGGGACGTTGGCGTCGACGCGGGGAGACCGTTTGTCGAGGTGCAAGGAAGCCTGGGATTGCCGAGGGTGCTTCTCCAGATTGGATCCGCGAAATGAGGGGCCCCGCCTGCCCGGAAAAAATCCGGTGCGTCCTTTTCGACTTCGACGGGACTCTCGTCGACGCGTCCGAGCTTATCTGCCTCTGCTTCAACGCGTCGCTGGAGGCTTTCGACCTGCCAGCCCTCCCCCCTTCCTCGATCCGGAGACAGATCGGACGCCCCCTGCGCCAGATCTTTGCCGAGCAGGCGCCGCACGTTGCCATCGAGGAGATCGTGGCGGAATACCGGCGGGTTTTCTCCCTGCACTCCCCGGGTTCCACCCGCCTGCTACCCGGAGCCTCCCGGGTGGTACCCTACTTGCGCCGATTCCA
>CAYRCA010000437.1:0-4381 GCA_964422565.1 uncultured Acidobacteriota bacterium
ATCCGCACTACTCGAATCAAGGAGGCTTTCCCGGCGGGGCGATCCGGGTCGGGGACTGGAAACTGCTGGAGCGTTTCGAGGACGGGCGGGTCCACCTGTACCATCTCGCCCTTGACCCGGGGGAGCGCAACGACCTGGCGGCGGAGGACCCCGAGCGGGTCCGGGACTTGCGCTCGCGGCTACACGCCTGGTATCGCGAGGTGGACGCCCGGTTCCTGGAGCCCCTCGGCGCGGATGCGCCGGAACCCTGGCGCCCCTGAAAGGAGCCCACGATTTCGGTATCCCCGGTATCCGGACGCGCGGGTTCCCATTTGAAGCCTGACCTGACCGTTCGGCGGCGAAGAGAATGGCGCCGGAAAACTCTCACGGCTCCGGTTCGGCGCGTCCCGCCTCGCAGGTTGCCGGTTCGAGTTCGCAGGTCTCCGTATCCGGGAGACTTCGGGCCGAATCCGAGGACGAGACGTGGGGCGTTTCGGCGCCGGTCAGATCTCCATGGCCAGCGACAGGACCAGCGGGCGCTTTCCCGTTCTGCGGCGCAGGAGACGGCGGAGTTCCTTGCGCAGAATCTCGTTGAGGAGTTGCTCGTCTCGCTTTTGCTCCAGAGGGGTCTCCGCCACCACCTTCACGACCCGCTCGCGGGCCTCCCGCAGGAGTTCGTCCGACTGCTCCGTCATGACAAAGCCCCGAGAGACGATCTCCGGTTCTCCGAGCAGGTCCCCCGAGAATCGATCGAGCTGCAGGATGACCATGACGAAGCCGTCCTCGGACAGAAAACGCCGCTCCCTCAGGACATCCTCGTGCACCTCCTCGAAGGCCCCCTCGTCGATGAATCGCCGGCCAACGGTCACCTTGTCGGCGATCGAGATGGAGTTCGGGGTGATTCGGAGCAGGTCTCCGTTCTCGATCAGAATCGTGTTCTCAACCGGGATCCCCTGATCCTGCGCGATCCAGTAGTGGCTCTTGAGCTGCTGATACTCGCCGTGAATGGGAATGAAGAACTGGGGCCGGATGAGGTTGATCATGAGCTTCAAGTCGTCCCGATAGCCGTGTCCCGAGACGTGCACCAGGGAATGGCTTGAGTCGTACACCCGCGCTCCCCGACGGAAGAAATGGTTGATGAGGCGGCCGATCGACTTCTCGTTCCCCGGGATAATCCGGGTCGAGAGGATCACCGTGTCCTCGTCCTCCACCCGGACGCCCTTGACCTGGTCGACGGCCAGTCGGCTCAGGGCGGACATGGGCTCGCCCTGGCTCCCCGACGCCAGCACCAGCAACTGGTCGGGATCGAGGTTGGCGGCGTCGCCCGGCGTGACGAATGTTTCGGCTGGCGCGGTCAGATAGCCCAGCTCCCGGGCGACCCGGATGTTGGTCGTCATGCTGCGCCCCAGGAGCAGGACCCGACGACCATATTCCTCGGCGAGATCCAGGAATATCTTGATTCGGTGGATGCTCGACGAAAAGGTGGACGCCACGACCTTTCCGCCGGATCGGCGGAAAAGATTGCGAAGCGGCTCGTACACCGAAAACTCGGAGGGAGCCAGACCCGACACAAGGCTATTCGTACTGTCGGAGAACAGGGCAAGAACGCCTTTCTCCCCATACGCGGCCAGTCGGTGAAGATCGCTGCTCTTGCCGTCGATCGGGGTCTGGTCGAACTTGAAGTCCCCGCTCCAAATGAGGCAGCCGATGGGAGTGGAGATGGCGAGGCAGAAACTGTCGGGATAGGAGTGGGTCACGTGGAGGGGCTCGACCCGGAAGGGTCCGAAGTCCAGGATGTCGCGGGCCTTGATTTCGTGAAGCCGGGCGTGGCTAGTGGGGTTGCGTTCCTTGAGGCGCTCCGCGACCAGCCCCAGGGTGAGCGCGCTGCCGTAGACCGGAATGTCCAGATCCCGCAGGATGAAGGAGACGGCGCCCGCGTGATCCTCGTGCCCGTGAGTCAGGATCAGAGCCCGTAGTTGGTTGCGGTTCTCCTTCAGGAAGGAGGTGTCCGGGACGATGATCTGGACACCCAGCTCCAGCCCCTTCTCTCCCCGGGGGAAGGCCATTCCCGCGTCGATCAGCAGCATGTCCGAGCCGTATCGAATGGCGGCGGAGTTCATGCCGAACTCCCCCAGGCCACCGAGGGGGATTACTTCCAGGAAATCACTCATGGCGCACAGGATAGCACGTCGGTCATGCGTAGAAACCGCTCGAGGGAAATTTCCTCGGATCGTGCCCCGGGCGAGACCCCGGCGGCCTCCATGGCTTCGGCCAGCCGTTGCCGGTCGGGCACGGCGGAAGCCAGGTTGTTCCAGAAGGTTTTCCGACGGTGACGAAAAGCCGTCCGGATCAAATTCAGGAAGAGCTCGTAGTCGGGACAGGAACGCTGGATCGGCAACAGTTTGAAGACGTGAGAGACGACCTTGGGTCGGGGGGTGAAGGCGCCCGGAGGGACGTCGTAGCCGCGCACCCTCTCGAAGTGGAACTGGGTGAGGAGGGTGAGGTACCCGAAGTCCTTGCGGCCGGGGGAGGCGAGAACTCGTTGAGCGACCTCCCGCTGGGTCATGACCGTCAGGGATTGAAACCGAGGCTGGACTCGACTCATAAGTGTCAGTATGCGAGTTGCGATATTGAAGGGCAGGTTGCCCACAACCTTGATGGTGGGGAACTGATCGGCGGGGCGTCCCGCCAATCGGACGCGGTCGAGAACCTCGGTCCAGTCCAGCTGAAGAACGTCGGCATGGATCAGGATGAAGGTTCCGTCCCTCCGCTGGTCCGAGAAGCGTTCGCCGAGATGGCGAACCAACTCCGGGTCGACCTCGATTCCGACCACGCGGAGCGAACGCTCGATCAGGATCTGGGTGAGTCGTCCGGTGCCGGGTCCGACTTCGACGACAGCGTCTCCTGGTCCCACTTGAGCGAAGTCGGCGATTCGTCGACAATAGACTGGGTCGGTCAGGAAGTGTTGTCCCAGCGATTTCTTGGCCCGGATCGTTTCAACCAATATCCATCTTATGCTAGCATAAACTTTGCAGTCAGGGGATTTAGCGGCTTAACACGGAGGAATGATGAGCGAACTCGTTAAAGATGTGACCGATCAAAGCTTCGACCGGGAAGTCCTGCAGTCGGATGTTCCCGTACTGGTGGACTTCTGGGCGGCTTGGTGCGCGCCCTGCCGGATGCTGGCGCCCACCGTCGATCAAGTGGCTTCGGACTACCAGGGCCGCGCCAAGGTCGTCAAGCTAAATGTGGATGACAATGCCGAGACATCGGCCCGGTATAGCATTCGCGGGATCCCCACCCTGCTGCTGTTCAAGAACGGCGAATTGAAGGAGCAAATCGTCGGAGCGGCCTCGAAGGACCACATCCAGCGTTTGATCGACGCGCAGCTGTAGAGCATAATCCCCCTGCGGACAGTTGAACGAAGAGAGCGGAAGCCGGCGGGCCTTGCATGGCGTAGCCGTCTGCTGCTCTCTTTTTTGCGTGTCGAGAAGGGCTTGGGCCCGGGATCGGTGGAGTCATGCCGAACATTGTGGTTGTGGGAGCGCAGTGGGGGGACGAGGGCAAGGGGAAGATCGTCGATCTGCTGACCGAGCGGTTCGATATCGTCGCCCGCTGCCAAGGTGGACACAACGCGGGTCACACGGTCATCATCGGGGGAGAGAGGTTCGTTCTTCATCTCATCCCTTCGGGGATCCTGCGCCCCGACAAGATCTGCGTCATCGGCAACGGGGTTATTGTCGACCCTTTCGCTCTGATTTCCGAGTTGGACTCTCTCCGGCGATTCGAAGTTCCCGGCAGGCTCTTCGTCAGCAACCGCTGTCACCTGATCATGCCGTATCACAACGCCGTCGAGGCCGCCGAGGAGAAGAGGCTCGGCGAGAGGCGCATCGGAACCACGAGCCGGGGCATCGGCCCCTGTTATGAGGACAAGGTGGCTCGCCGGGGCATCCGGATCGGGGATCTTCGCCATCCCGATCTGTTCGCGGATGCGGTGCGGGAGAACGTAGCGTTTAAGAACCGGGTGTTGTCGGCGGCGTTCAACGTCGGGCCGCCGATCGATCCCGAGCCGATCGTCGACTCCTACCTCGGTGTGGCCGACGTTGTTCTACCCTACGTGGCCGACACCTCCGGGTATTTGAACCGCGCCATTCGCGCGGGCAAGAGCGTACTCTTCGAGGGGGCCCAGGGAACGCTTCTGGATGTGGATTTCGGAACCTATCCCTTCGTGACGTCGTCGAACGCCACCGCGGGAGGAGCGTGCACCGGAACCGGGGTCGGACCCTCCGTCATCGACGGAGTGGTGGGGATCAGCAAGGCGTACACCACCCGCGTCGGTGGCGGACCCTTTCCCACCGAGCTCGACGGCGAACCGGCGCAGTTCCTGCGCGGCACAGGTGCC
>CAYRCA010000438.1:0-267 GCA_964422565.1 uncultured Acidobacteriota bacterium
CCACCGCAACCAGGGTCAGCGAGGTCGACATCCCATGACCGCGCCGGCCGCCGCGCTACCGGCGATGACTTTGGCGTCGTCTCCTCTCGTTCCCTCGGCCTGGACGGCGATCGGATGGGTCTTTAGGGCATATTCCCGCCCGGAGATGGTGATTCCGGTCAGCGTCAGGGACATCTCGGCCCGACCCTTGACCCTCTCCGCGCCCGCTACCTTGGGAAGCATACCCGCGACCCGGCTTCCCTGAGGGGCCAGAAGCTCGCCGTCGAC
>CAYRCA010000438.1:277-4373 GCA_964422565.1 uncultured Acidobacteriota bacterium
CGACGCTGATCTCCTCACTCAGCGTGGCCGTGAACTGGTCTCCCGAATGGTTTGAGGCGCTGGAGACCCCGTGGTCCAACCTCACAACAACCGGGGTGCCGGCGGGGATATCTATCCGTTCTTCCCGTGCGAAGACTTCCGTCACCCGCGCCAGGAGGCCCTTCCCCTCGTCTTCCCGCTCGGCGTCGAGCGGTGCTCTGTCCGCGGAGACACGGCCGTCCTGACAGCCGGACAGCGCCAAGACGGAGGCCAGAAACAAGAAAACCCACCAGTTCTTATTAGTGAAGCTATTTCGTAAGGTTCGCATCGTATTTTCCCGTTTTCCTAATTTCTCGCTTTTCTTTTCTTTTCTTCCGTTCGACCTTGTCGCCGGTCGTTGTAGGCAATGTCCGTTCCGGTCGACGAAATATTCGGAAAACCAATTGAAATAAAAATACTTATCCAGGAACCGGGAAGGAGTTCGACCTCTTCGACTGCGAAACCGAATCGGGGACATTTTCCCGCTTTCTCCGGCGAGACCCCGTCCTTCGAGGGTTCTCCATCGGGGGCTTCCCGCCTCGGGCCGGCTCGAGTCCAAACCGCCGGCTACAGGCGGGGATGCCTGTCGTCCCTCTCTCGACGGGCGGGGGATGGCTCCGGGAAGACAGGGCTTCCAGCCTGTCTTCCCGGGTTCTGGGCGTTCACGCCGGTGACCGGCGCCGACCGCGTTCTCCGGCTCGGACTCGGCGGTCGCGACGGGATGTTTGATTTCCTTCGACAGGCAGGGATGCCTGTCGTCCCTCCCCGCGGGAGGTTCCCGACGGGGGGAGAACGGAACCTCCCGATCGCGACACGACGACCCGAACGGCGGGGGCGGAATCACTCGGGCAGGGGCCGTAGGGTCATCGGATCGCGCAGGGGTACGCGGATGAGTTCGCCGAACCGCTCGAAACTCGCGTCAGGGTAATCCGAGTCTCCGCGGAGAATCTCCTCCACATTCCCCACCACCAGCACCACCAACTCATCCGGCCGGATGTGCCGGACGGCGGCCGCCCGCGCCGCCTCGGCGGAGACTGTTTCCACCTCGTCCCGGTAGGTCACCCAGTATTCGTGCGGACGACCCACGAGAGCGTCCAGGGCGTACAGGGTCGCCGTCTGAAGGGCACTGCCGAAACGATTGGGAAAGGTCTGGATGAAGGAATTCTTGCTGGTGCGCAACTCGTCCGCCGAAATGACCTCGTCCCTCACCCTCTCCAACAGTTCCAAGCTCAACTGGGCGGCCCGGGCGCAACTGGAGGACCTGGACTGAAAAAAGGCGCGGAACGTTCCCGGAAAGTCGTTGCCGATGCCGTAGCTCGATCCAGCCGAGTAGGCCAGTCCCTCGTCCACGCGGATTCTTTGCAGCATCCAGGAGGTGAACCCGCCGCCGCCGAACACATCCACGGCCGACCCCAGGGCGAACTCATCCTCGACCGGGCGCATCAGGCCGAGATGCCCGATGGAAACACGTCCCTGGTTCACGTCGGACTTGTTCACCAGATACACGCCCGGGCGCGGATCGTGCGTCGGCTGGGGAACCGCCGCCGCGGCTTCGCCCCGTTCCCGGATCGTTCCAACCGTGCGGTTCAACCGGGCGATTATTTCCCCCCGGTCGAAGTCTCCCGCCACGGCCACAACCAGATCGGAAGGATGCAAGAGTCGACTGTGGAACCGCACCAGGTCGTCCCTCCCGATCGATTCCACCGATGCCCGGGTGGGAAGGCGGTTGATCCAGTAATCGTCCCCGTAGATCAGGCGGTTCCACTCCCGGGCCTCGATTCCCGCGGTGCTGTCGTTTCGCTCCCGCATGGCGGCCAACAGGTCCTCCGTCGCCACCGCCATTCGGTCGGCCTCGAATCGAGGCCTCAGGAGAACGTCCATCAAGATTTCGAGGCCCCGATCCAGGTCCTTGGAGAGCACGTTGAGGGTCACACTCCCATGGGTGTTTCCGATGGACGTCGACAGCCTGGCCGCCAGAAAGTCCAGTTCCTCGTCCAGCGCCCGGCCGTCCAAATCACCCGCGCCCCCGGTCCGCCAGACACGACCCGTGATCTGAGCCAGGCCAGCCTTATCCGCGGGTTCCAGGTATTGACCGCCCCGAAAAAAGAGCTGGATCGTCGTCAGAGGGAACTGCCGATCCTCAGCGATGTAGACCGGGACCCCGTTGGCCAACTCGACTCGCATTCCCTCGGCGTCGGGAACCTCGAACTCGAGGGGGGGAAATTCCAAAGCCTCCGGCCGGGCGGGGATGTCCGAAGGCTCGGCCGCGAGAGGGACCGAAAACAGGGCACAGGCAAGCATCAGGACTACCGGTCTTTGCATCTCAGTCTTCTCCCTCGGACCCGGCAAGCTCCTCGATCCTCTCCTGGATCTTCCGGGCGATGTATTCGATCGCGGGCCGCACCTCGGGCGGCGCTTGCTCCAGCATCTGTTGAGTCTGGGCCAGCCCCTGTTCCAGCTTCTCCCGGTCGGTCTCCTCGCCGATCGCCGACAGTTGCTGCCGGACCATGGGCCTCACCTGGTCGGGCAGGGCCGCCAACTCGGGGTCCTCCGGTTCGGCGCCCTCCCCGCGCAGGTACCAGGCAACATTGCGATTCTCCCGCGTCAGGTATCGCCCGGCCACCCGCTGGATCTCCTCGGCCGTTACCTCCTGGATCCGCCCCGGCGCGTCGTTGAGATAGCGCCAGTCGCCGAAGGAGTCGTAAATCAGGAGCTGGATGAGAAGGAAGAAATTACTCTGGAGGCGACGGAAGGAATCGGCCAGTTCCTGGTTCTTCAGCTTCTGCAACTCCCGCTCGGACAGAGGCTCGTCCTCGAGGCGTCGCAATTCGACCAGCAACGCGTCCTCCACCTCCCGCGGGGTGACCTCCTCCCTGACCTCGGCCGACACCTGGAGGTAGCCCCCGTACTTAAGCTGGCGGAGGCCCGCGCTCGGTTGTCCCACCGCCACCCGCTTCTCCTCGACCAGGGCCTGGTAAAGGCGGCCCGTCCGTCCGCTCAGGGCGCCCGCCAAGAGCTGGAGGGCGAAGGTGTCCCGGTGGTTGAAGGGCGGGGCGGGAAATCGAACGGTCACAGTGGGGTTCGTGTCGGCCTCCCCAATCAGTCGCCTCTCCGCAAGCTGTTCGACCTCCAAGGTGATGACCGGAGGAGGATCGATCTGCCCCCGGGGGATCCTGCCGAAATACCGCTCCGCCAGGGCGACCGCCTCCCGCGTATCCACGTCGCCGACCAGCACGGCGGTGATGTTGTTCGGGGCGTAGTAAACTTCAAAGAACTCCTCGGCCTGCGCGCGGGTAATCGACTCGACGTCCGACGCCCACCCGATGACCGGCCAGGAGTACGGGGCCGACTGCCAGAACATGGCGTTGAACTGCTCGTCCAGCATGCCCGTCGGCGTCGACTCCACTCTCAGACGGCGCTCCTCGCGCACCACGTCCCGCTCCGCGTAGAACTCGCGAAACACGGGACTGAGCAATCGATCGGACTCCAGCCAGAACCAGAGCTCGAGCTTGTTGGAGGGAACGTTCACAAAGTAGGCCGTCTGGTCCTCGGTGGTGAAGGCGTTCAGGCTCGCTCCCCCTTCCCGGGTGTAGATCTGGTCGATTTCGGTGGGAACGATAACCTGCTTTTCCTCTTCGAAGAGTTCCATGAGTTCGGCGCGCAACTCCCGCAGCCGGGGGGTCATGTTCTCCGGGTCGTAAATGCCTCCCTCGATTCGCCCTCTCAGCAGCTCTTCCCGCAGTTCGGAGTACTCCTTCTCCATCTCCGTCCGGATCTCGTCCTGGCGCCGCTGGATTTCCATCCCCCGTTCGTAGTCCTTGATTCCGATCGTCTTCGTCCCTTTAAACATCATGTGCTCGAAGAGATGGGCCATTCCGGTGATCCCCGGCCTCTCGTTGACCGAGCCCACTCGGACGACCCAGCCGCAAACCACGGTCGGCGAGTCGCGCCGCTCCACGACGAGCAGTTTCATACCGTTCGACAGGACTTCCTCATGGACCTCCACCCTTTGGGCGAGGAGGGCACCCGCCGAAAGGAGGATGACCAAAGATGACAGTGTTCTCTTCATTCGAACGCT
>CAYRCA010000439.1:0-1790 GCA_964422565.1 uncultured Acidobacteriota bacterium
TAGTGGTTAGTGGTTAGTGGTTGGGAGGATTGGGAGTTTGGAATTCGGAATTCGGGAACTCGAAATTCGGAAGAGGGACGGCCGGAGCGCGGACCGGGCGACAGTCGCCCGGGGACCCATTCGGACGCCGGACCCCGGGCGCCGGACGCCGGTCGCCGGGTCTCGATACAACCTCGAACCCTCGGAACCCCGGAACCCCGAAACCCCGGAACCCCGGAACCCCGCCCCCGACCGCGTCGCCCGACTCGCCCCGATGCTCCTCGTTCTGCTGCTGACCGCGGGAGGCGCCCTGGCCCAGCGGATCAACCACCTCAGCGCCGACGTCGACTCCGTGGCCGCCGTGGACGACAACCCCCAAGTCGGCGGACTGCGATTCGATCGGCTGGTCGACGACTACACCTTCACCTGGGGGCTCTACCCCACCCTGCGACTCGACTCCCGGGGCGAGTCCTCCCAACTGGACCTCTTCTACAGCTTCGGCCTCAACCGGGTCGACACCGACCTCGACTTCGACTCTGAGTCCCACGCCGCCGGGTTGGATTGGGCCGTGACCCGCCCCCGCTACTCGATGCGCCTGTCGAACCAGTACCGCCGCTCCCCCGACTTCGCCACGTTCAACTTCTTCCGAGGCATCACCTTCACCCCCGAGGGGATCTTCTTCGACTACGAAACACTGGCTTTGCGGCGAACCAGCCACAACAACAACGCCGACTGGGGCCTCGACTACCGGATCGGAGCGCGCTCCCTGATGACCTTCGGCTTGGGGCACTCCCTCCGCCAGTACGAGCAGGACCCCCTCTTCGCCCGGCGGATCACCGACCAGCGGCGGTATTCCGGAGATATGGGCTTCCGTCGGGAGTTGTCCGCGCGATCCAGTCTCGACACCCGCTACCGGTTCTCCTATTTCGATTACGAAACGGGCATCTACCATGACGCCCGCAACCACGACATGACCCTGGGTTTCAACCGCCAGGTCACCCCCACGGTCTCGCTGCGGCTGGGCGCCGGGCCCTCGTACACCGACCAGGCGGGAACCGATTTCTCCTTCTGGGGCTACAACGCCGAGGCCTCGATTTCCAAGCGCTTCGAAAGGGAGTTCATCAGCCTCTACTACCGGCGCGCCAACGCCGCCAGCATCGGCATCGGATCCGTCTCCAAGACCCAGCGCCTGGGTTTCGGATTCACGAGGCATTTCACCCGCCGGTTCTCGGGCAACTTCGGCCTGTCGCTGTTCGAGACCGAACGGCTCTTCGACAACCGGTTCGACCTGCGGGGCCTTCAAAGCTCGCTGGTGTTCAGCTTTCTCCTGAGCCGCAACCTCTTCCTCAACGTCGGCGCCGGCTACCAGTCGCAGCGGGAGATCGCCGATCTGGAGGAACTGGACCTGTTCGGCCGCTTCGGTCTGGACCGGCGCCGGGCCTTCGTGTCCCTGCGGTTCGCCCTGCCCCAGTTTTGGAGGTTTTGAGTTTAGGAGTTAGGAGTTGGGAGTTAGGAGTTAGTGTCCATGAGCGGGGCGCACCCGGAGGGACGAAAATCGCGGCGGAGTTCCGAGTTCCGAGTTCCGAGTTCCAAGTTCCGAGTTCCGGGTTTCGGGTGACGGGGTTGCGGTTGTTTGATTTTTCTTGGTACGAGTCAGGAGTCAGGAGTCAGGAGTCAGGAGTCAGGAGTCAAGAGTCAGGAGTCAAGAGTCAGGAGTCGAGAGTCAGGAGTTGGGAGCCGCAGTCGAGCAGCGAAGAGGCGGCGGACAGGAGTGAGCGGAGAGGGTCCCGACTCCTAACTCCTTAACTCCT
>CAYRCA010000439.1:1890-4363 GCA_964422565.1 uncultured Acidobacteriota bacterium
TAACTCCTAACTCCTAACTCCTAACTCCTAACTCCTAAGAACAATGGCCCGCTAATATGAAGAAATTCGTCATCAAAGAACCCCAAGACCTGCTGCTCATGCTCTACCGCCGGAAATGGTGGGTCCTCCTCACCTGCCTGCCCCTGGGCGTGGCGGCGGTCCTGGTTGCCCTTTTGCTGCCCAACGTGTTCGTGTCGGAGACGCTGGTCCTCATCGAACCCCGGGACGTCCCCAGCGACGTGGTGAAGGACTTCATCACCGCCGACACCCAGGATCGCTTGGCGGCCATTGAGCAGAGCGCCCTGAGCCGGACCAATCTGGTGCGCCTGCTCAACGAGTTTCCCAACGGCTTTGTCGAACTACGCGGGCTCAGCGAGGCCGACGCCATCGGTCGGCTGCGCGGCCGGATCAATATCCAGGTCACCACCAGCCGGCGCGCCCGGGACACGGTGGTCCCCTATTTCCGCATCTCCTACCAGGATCGGGATCCGGCGCTGGCCCAGCGGGTCACCGAGCGCCTGGCCACCTTCTTCATCGAGCAGGACGCCCGGACGCGGGAGGCCCAGGTGTTCGGGACCGCCGAGTTCCTCCAGTCGGAGCTGGAGAAGGTGGGCCGGGATCTGGAGGCCGAGGAACGCGAGCTGGCCCGCCTCAAGGAGCGCTTCCCCTACGAACTGCCGGAGCAACTGGAGACCAATCTCCGGACCCTGGACCGCCTGCAGGAGCAGTTGAAGGCGGGCAACGAGCAGCTGGACCGGTACCTGTCCCTCAGATACGACCTGGAGCGCCGTCTTTCCGAGACCTCTCCGGTGATTACCCGGGAGGAGTTGCGGCGTCAGAGCGCCGAGCGCGGCGCCGCGGTCTCCCCCCTGGTCCGGGAATACCGGCAGAGGGAGGTCGAGCTGGCCGAGCTGACCAGCCGCTACACCGACCGGCATCCCGACGTGGTCCGCCTTCGGTCGGGGCTGGAGCGCCTGCGGGAACAGATTCCGCCCGAGGACCTGCTGGAGTCGACGCCCTCCGAGGCGGGAATCGAGACCAGCGTGGTCAGCGAGGCCAATCCGGCCCATCAGCAGTTGAGCTCGCAGCTGGCCCAGGTCAACACGGAACTGCGCATCCTGGAGGAGAGGCGAAATTCGATCGAGGAGCAGCTTGGCCGCTATGCCCGGCGCATCGAGAACACCCCGCAGCGGGAGCAGGAACTCGCCGTCCACCAGAGGCGCTTCGAGGCGCTGCAGTTGCGGTACCGGGACCTTGAGCTCAAGCTGACCGACGCCCGTCTGGCGGGCAGCCTGGAAAGCCGCCAGAAGGGGGAGCAGTTCCAGGTCGTCGACCCGGCCAGCTTTCCCATCAGCCCCGCCAAGCCGAATCGCCTGCTGGTCCTGCTGGCGGGCGTCGCCGCCGCCCTGGCGGGGGGCCTGGCCTTGGCCGTCGTCGCCGACTTCGTCGACCAGAAGATCTGGAGCGCCCCGGAGGTCACCGAGCTTCTGGGCGTTCCCGTGATGGGCGAGATCTCCGAGATTCTCTCCGACGACGAACTCGAACGGCAGAACCGTTATCTCTGGGCCCGAATCGGCGGATACGCCGCCTTGGTGACGCTGGGGGCGGTCACCGTCTACCTGGTTCACACCACCCCTCGGGTCCGGACTCTGGGGACGGAAACTCTGGCTCGGCTGCTTGGCTGGTAATTCATGACCATTTTGAACAACCCCCTCATCAAGGTCCTCGAAAGGCTCGAATCGCGGGGATCCTCGGGGATTCTGGAACTGACCGGGGGAGCCGGGCGGGAAAAGCTCTACGTCTATTTCTACGACGGGTCGATCGAGGCGATCTCCACATCACGCGACGAGGATCGGCTCGGACAGTACCTTCTGAGGGAAGAGATCCTCGATCGGGAGTCGCTCGATCGACTCCTGAAACAGGTGAAGAAGAAGCACATCGCCTTGGGGGAGGCCCTGGTGGAGGGCGGTGTCCTGGACGCGGCGGAATTGACCGAGGTGCTGACCTCGCGGTTGGTGGCCCTTCTGGATCGAGCCGCCAACCAGCGCTTCCAGGCCGGGTCCTTCACCGGATCCACCAAGGGCGTCAAGAAACATCGCCTGCGGCTGTCCAACTTTCAGATCGCCCTGGAACTGGCCCGCCGCCGCCCGCTTGAACTGAAGCTCGCTCCGAGCCAGACGGTGGAGTTGTCCGGCGAGACCGAGCTGAAGCCGAGAGCGTGGAGCCCGGAGGAGATATCGATTCTGACCCATCTGCAGTCCCGGTCCCTGTCGGTGGAGGAGTTGGAGGAACGGACCGCTCTGGGGGGACCGGCCGTTATGAGCGTCCTGCAGGCCTTTCTCGACCTGGGGATGATCCGGGTGGTGGAGCGGCCCCCCGTCCCCGGCGGCGAGACGGCTCTCGCCAAGCGCGAACGGCTGGCGCTGGAGATCCTGGTGCCTCCGGTCCGCAATCACTCGCCGATGGACAAGGT
>CAYRCA010000440.1:0-4358 GCA_964422565.1 uncultured Acidobacteriota bacterium
CTGTTGTTGACGGGCGAGGCGATCGGCGCGGAGCGGGCCTGGGAGTTGGGCTTGGTAAGCCGCGTGGTGGAGGATTCGGATGTCCTCTCCGCGGCCTGCGGACTGGCTGGTAAAATCCTTGAGAACGCGCCCCTGGCTTTAGGGTTCTGCCTGGAGGCCGTCGTGTCGGGTGGAGACATCCCCCTGGAGAAGGGATTGGCATTGGAGGCGTCCCTGTTCGGCCTCTGCTTCGGCACCGAGGACGCCCGCGAGGGAATCCGGGCTTTCCTCGAAAAACGAAACCCCGAGTTTTCCGGAAAGTAGGGTGACGCCGTGAATGACGTGTCGGGAGATCTCAACGCTTCGGGTCTTAGGCTGGGATTCGTCGTCGGTCGCTTCAACAGCACGGTGACCGAGAGGCTGCTGGAGGGAGCCCTGGATACCTTTCGGCGCTGCGGAGGCAGCCCCGACGACGCAACCGTGGTTCGCGTCCCGGGAAGCTTCGAGATTCCCATGGCGGCCCTGAGACTGGCCCGGAGCGGCCGGGTCGACGCCGTGGTCTGCCTCGGCTGCCTGATTCGCGGAGAGACGCCCCACTTCGAGTATCTTTCCCTGGAGGTGACGCGCGGTATCGACCAAGTGGCCCTCGAGACCGGACTGCCGGTGACCTACGGCGTAATCACCACCGACACGGTGGAGCAGGCGTTGAATCGGAGCGGGATCAAAGCGGGAAACAAGGGCGCGGAAGCGGCGGCGGCGGCGGTGGAGATGGCTCGGCTTTTCCATCGCCTGGAGGACCAGTGAGCCGGCGGCGCGGGCGGGAGCTGGCCATGCAGATGCTGTTTCAGGAGGAACAGGGAGGCGGCGCCGACGGGGAGTTCGCCGAGGTTCTCTGGGAGGACCGGCGGGTGCCTGCGGAGGCCCGTTCCTTCGCCGATACTCTTTTCAGAGGGGCTTTGGCCCATCGGGAGGCCATCGATCGCCTGATCCGGGAGAGCGTTCACCGCTGGAGGCTCGAGCGGATCGCCTCGGTGGACCGCAACATTCTCCGCATGGCGGTGGCCGAATACTTGTCGGCTCAGACGCCGAAGGCCATCGTCATCGACGAAGCCGTCGAAATCGCCAAGAAGTACGGGAGTGAGAAGTCGGCGGAGTTCGTCAACGGTATTCTGGACAATATTTTGTCCGGCATCGAACGGACCTCGGCATGAACACGACGGCGGGCCACAGCCAGCAGCGCCGCGAAAAGCTGGCGGCGATCGAGCGACTGGGATTCGATCCGTATCCCCGCAGGTTCGAGTGCAGCCATGCCGTCGCGGAGATCGTCCAGCGCTGCCGGGAGCAGTCGGCCGACGCGCTGGAGCGGGAGGCGTTTCGCATCCGCACGGCGGGACGACTCATGGCCGTCCGCGGACACGGCAAGGCGGCCTTCGGACACTTGGCCGGCGGCGGTGAGCGACTGCAGATCTACGTGCGGCTGGACTCCGTCGGGGAGCGGCTCTACGAGTTGTACAAGCTTCTGGATCTGGGGGATTTCATCGGGGTCGAGGGGGTGATGGGCCGCACCCGGACCGGCGAGTTGACGGTCTTCGTCGAGGACCTGACGTTCCTCTCCAAGGCTTTGCTTCCGCTACCGGAGAAATGGCACGGCCTGTCGGACGTGGAACTTCGGTACCGCCAGCGCTATTTGGACCTGATCGCCAACCCCTCGGTGAGGGAGGTTTTTCAGAAACGCAGTCGCCTGATCGCCGAGATCCGCCGTTTTCTGGAGGCGCGGGGCTACCTCGAGGTGGAAACTCCCATGATGCAGCCCGTGGCCGGAGGGGCGTCGGCCAGGCCCTTCACGACGTTCCACGAGGCCCTCGGCATTCCGCTCTACTTGAGAATCGCCCCGGAACTCTATTTGAAGCGCCTCGTTGTGGGAGGCTTCGACCGGGTTTTCGAGATCAACCGCAATTTCCGCAACGAGGGCATCTCGACGCAGCACAACCCCGAGTTCACCATGCTCGAGTTTTACCAGGCGTACAGTGATTACCGGGATCTCATGGACCTGACGGAGGAGTTGCTTCGAACCGTCGTGGAGGCCGTTACCGGTGGTGTGGTGGTGAACTTCCGGGGAAACGACCTGGATTTCGGAACCTTCCAGCGCTTCACCATGGTCGAGGCGGTGTGTCGCTTTTGGCGGGAGGGAAACGCCCCCTCGCCGGCGGACCTCGACAGCGGGGAGATCGTGCGCGCCCTCCTGCTGCGCCTCGGCCTGGAGCCCGGCGAACCGGAGTGTTGGGGAAGGGGACTGGGCCTGCTGTTCGAGACGGTGGTCGACGATCGGCTGATCCAGCCCACCTTCATCTACGACTTTCCGGTGGAGCTGTCTCCGCTGGCGAAAAGAAAGGCCGATGATCCGCGCTTCGCGGAACGCTTCGAGCTGTTCGCGGGCGGGCTGGAGCTGGCCAACGCCTACAGCGAGCTGAACGATCCCGAGGAGCAGCTCGGGCGGTTCGAGGAGCAGCTCCGGGAACGGGCGCGGGGAGACTTGGAGGCGCACGAGATGGATACGGACTATGTGAAGGCGCTCCGCTATGGCATGCCGCCCACGGCGGGGGAGGGGATCGGCGTCGATCGTCTGGCGATGATTCTTACCAACTCCGGTTCCATTCGGGAGGTCATTCTCTTCCCGCATTTGAGGCCCGCGGCTGGTCAAGAGTGAAGTTCGAGCTGTTTGTCGCCCTCCGATATCTGCGGGCCAAGCGAAGACAGGCCGTCATCTCCGTGATCACGCTGATCTCCGTTGTGGGCGTGGCCGCGGGGGTAACCGCGCTGATCATCGCCCTGGCCCTCAACACCGGTTTTCGAGAGGAGTTCCAGGAGAGGATCCTGGGTGCGACCGCCCACGTGAACCTGATGGGCGCGGGGGGGACTCCGGTGGGCGACTACCGCAACGTCCTGGAGCGGGTGTCGACGGCGCCCGAGATCGTGACCGCCGTTCCCGCCATTTACGGGCTGGGCCTGCTGCAAAGCGCGGGTCGGCAGCAGCCCGCCACCCTGAAGGGAATCGAGGTGGAGGATGCGGGACTGGTGGTCCCCGCGCTGACGGAGGGGTCGCTGGAGGCGTTCGCGGCCGTCGAGCCGACCCCGGCCATCATCCTGGGCAAGGATCTGGCCGAGGCGTTGGTGGCTTCCGCAGGGGAGCACGTGCGGGTGGTCGGGGTGGATGGGGAACTGTCCCCCCTGGGCCGGATGCCCCGAATTCGGAACTTCAGGGTGGCCGCCGTGTTCGAGTCCGGCTTGTGGGACTACGACGCCAACTGGGCCCTGGTCCCGCTCCCCGCGGCTCAGGACTTCTACCGCCTGCGCCCGGACCAGGTGTCGACCATCGAACTCCGGATCGACGACCTTTACCGCGCCGAGGAAGTGGCGCAGCGGGTCAAGGAGGTGGCCGGACCGGGTTTCCAGACCAGCACCTGGATCGAGCTCAACCGCCCCCTCTTCTCCGCCCTACGGCTGGAGAAGCTGGCCATGTTCGTCGCCATCGGATTGATCGTCCTGGTGGCGTCCTTGAACATCATCGGCACCTTGACCCTCATGGTCATGGAGAAGAGCCGGGACATCGCCATCGTGGTGGCCATGGGAGGCACCCGAAGAACCCTGACCCGGATCTTCATGCTTCAGGGCCTGATCATCGGCGTGCTCGGAACGTTGATCGGGGTCGGTTTGGGGGTTTTCGGGGCCTGGTACCTGGATGCCTACCGGGTGTTCCGGTTGGAGGCGCAGGTGTACTCGATCCCCTACGTGCCCTTCCGGACGACGCTGACGGATGTCGCGGCGGTTTCGGCGGCCGCGGTCCTGATCAGTTTCCTGGCCACCCTCTATCCGGCCCGGGCCGCGGCCGGCATGGATCCGGTGGAGGGGTTGCGGTATGAGTAGCGTCCTGAGGATCCAGGGGCTCCACAAGTCGTATCGGTCGGGCGACTCCGTCATCGAGGTGATCCGCGGTCTCGACCTTGAGATCGAAGAGGGGACGATGCTGGCCGTGTCCGGTGAGAGCGGTTCCGGCAAGAGTACTTTCCTGCACCTGGTGGGCGCCATGGAGGCCCCCGACTCGGGTCGAATCTTTTTCGGGGAACGGGACCTGTGGTCCCTGAACCCGGAGGAGCTGGCGGGATTCCGCAACCGCAGCATCGGGTTCGTCTTCCAGTTCCACCATCTGCTGCCGGAATTCAGCGCCGTCGAGAACGCGATGTTCCCCCTTTTGCTGCGCGGCCTGGCCTTCCCGGCGGCCGAGGAGAGGGCCGCGGCGCTCCTCACGGAGTTGGGTCTCGGACGCCGTCTGGGTCACCAGCCGGGGGAGATCTGAAGAGCGTCGTGTAGGGGAAAAGTGG
>CAYRCA010000441.1:0-247 GCA_964422565.1 uncultured Acidobacteriota bacterium
TGTCGTCGGCGCGCACCAGGTTGGCCTTGCCGAAAGTTCGATCCTGCCAAGCCAGAAAGAGACAGCCACGCAGTTTCGGCCGTGATCATGACGCCTTCGACCAAGACGGCAAACCCGATCGCCTTGGGGCAGCACCTGCATCGTCTTCGGCTCCACCTGAACGCAGGCGTCCCCCCGACGGAGCGTATTCAACGCCGCCTCGATGGTCCACTCTCCGATTGTCAATTGCTGTGCCACGAACCGGCCC
>CAYRCA010000441.1:257-4341 GCA_964422565.1 uncultured Acidobacteriota bacterium
ACTGTGTCCCTCGGCTCCAAGCTTTCCAGTCCTCGAATTGCCTCGATCAGCCCCTCTCTGAGGAAAACCTGAGGAGAATCTGAGCCGTTCCTTAGGACAAAACCCGCCGCGCTCTCTTTACCCTTATCCCCAAGAACGCACCTCCCGGATAAACCCGCAGGTGTTCCGAACCCGCCGCGAGCGTGCGGGACCGGGTCTCGGGGCGTTCGATTTTGAATGACCAAGAAAGCAATTCTGATTTCGACCATCGTTCTCGTAAGCTCCCAACTGGTGTTTGGACAAAAAGGAGGCGGTAAACCTCCAAGCGATCCCCCCGCGGCTTTCGGGGAACCTGAGATTGCCTTCGTCAACTACGGGAGCGCCGGGAAAGGGCTGATGCTCTTGGATCAGGACGGCAACATGAAAGAACTGATCTCCGGAACCAACGACTTTTTCTGGATTGCTTCTCCCTCAATTCACGAGATCCTTCTAACTGTACCTTGGAGATCGATCTCGGAAGCGCACTGACTCTATATTGGAAATAAGGTTTCCAGACTTCCAAGACGGTGGCGCCCAGATTCTCTCTGAATCGTTGCGTTTCTGAAGTCTCCAAAATACGAATCCCTCAGCTGTCTCCTTTCATCAATCTCGCTGCTTCCCGCGAGACTTACGCAGGCAAAACCGAATACTCCCACTAATACGAATGTAATCGGAATTTCATTTTCGCCTCCCCTAAGGCTCAAGTCACCCGTATCACCCTCGGGCCTACGGTGGCCGTCGTCGCAGGAGGCTTGCGGCTCCAGTCGGTTTTCAGGCTCAAGCCGCAGCCCACTCCTCCGACAGGGTTTCCGCCTGCTCCAGGACCGTCTGGGTCGCCTTCTCCCGCTTGTCGGGGGGATAACCGTGCTTGCGGAGGATGCGTTTTACGATCACCCTGAGCTGCGCCCGGACGTTCTCCCGCATCGTCCAGTCGATCGTCACGTTGGCTCTCACCGACGCCACCAGTTCCCTGGCGATCCCCCGAAGGGTTTCGTCCCCCAACACCGCCACCGCGCTGTCGTTCGTCTCCAGGGCGTCGTAGAAGGCGAGTTCGTCCTCCGTCAGGCCGAGATCCTCCCCCCGCCGCCCCGCGTCCCGGATGCGCCGCGCCAACTCGATCAACTCCTCGATCACCTGGGCGGCCTCGACGGCCCGGTTCTGGTAGCGGAGCAGCGTTTCCTCCAGCATCTCCGGGAGCGGGCCTGGACGACGTTCTTGCGCCGCCGCGTCCGGATCTCCCCGGAGAGCAGCTTCCGTAGCAGGTCGACCGCGAGGTTGCGCCGGGGCATGCCCCGCACCTCCGCCAGAAACTCCTCCGAGAGGATCGAGATGTCGGGTTTCTCCAGCCCCGCCGCCGCGAAGATGTCCAGTACCCCCTCCGAGGCGACGGCCCGGGAGATGATCTGCCGCACGGCGTGATCCAGTTCTTCGTCCGGCCGCGCCTCCGACGGGGCGCGTTTGGCCAGCGCCGCCCGCACCGCCTGGAAGAAGGCCACGTCGTCCCGGATCCTCAAGGCCTCCTCGTGGGGGACCGCCAGGGCGAACGCCTGCGAGAGTTCGCGCACCGCCGCCATCACCCGCTCCCGCCCGTTCTCCAGCCCGAGTACGTGCTCCTGCGCCGCCGGCAGGAGGCTCACCCGCTCGGCCGGGGTTCCCAAGACCCACGACGATCGATCGAACCCGTGGAAGAGTCCGAGGCAGATCTCGTACTTCTCGATCATCACCGCCACGGCCTCCTCCTGATCGAGCGCCGTTCTCCCCGTCCCACCGCTTTCCGTGTACGTCGCCAGGGCGCGCCTCACATCCTACTGAACACCGTCTGGCATCTCTGGCTGACGGCGGCCGGAGGCTGAGAGGGATGCCGGTCGGCGAAACGGTTGCCGTCGATCAGTCCCGGGTCCCAGGAGACCGCTCGGGAGGCAGCAAGGCGGAACCACGCTCGCGCCCACCCTTCAAAACCGGCGGATCGCTGGGGGGGGGAAACGGCGACGCGGCAAGGCGCTTTCCGCCCAAATCGACAAGTTTTGAGGGGCGGAGGGCCGAAGAGAGTTTAACGTCTTTAAACTAACGATTTAGAGATGACTAAAACTTGACATAAAGCATCAAATACATGCGCTTTACCGAATGGGAGCATGGCTTCCGCCAAACTCAACCGCCCGCTCGCGGTGGTTCCCAAACCTTTGCCCACAGTGCCTCCGCATGCGGGGTCGCGGTTGCGAATCCAGGGGAGAAGCGGTGGACAAGGGGCAGCCCGGTCCCCACCATCCCCGCCGGGCGCCAGTCCCCTCGTCGCCAAGGAGTTCGCCCCGTACCACCCATCGACGAAAGCCGGGATCGCTCCCGCCCACTCCCCGATAGATCGGGCGTCCCCCGGAAGGCGCAGAATCGGAGTTCGTCTACGACACCCCTGGGCCGGTTGATCCGGGAGACCCCCGAATGGGGGGCCGCCACTTCCGCCTCCGCTTCGGCATCTATCTGTATGACGACGCGTCGGACCTCAGCCGGAAGACGGACGCTCGGGGCGTGGGCACTTATTGGAACGGCTATGACGGACTCAACCGGCCAGCGGCAAGACCTAAGGGGGCGGTTGACGGGCATGACCGACCGGGGCGGGAAGCGAAAGCTGTCGGTACGACGCGATGGTCCGATGGTCCGGACCTCTTCGATCGTCCGCACGACCGCTCCGCGTCCGGCGGTGACGGCAACCTACGCCTGCAACCACCGTGCGACAGCCGATTCTACCGCTTCGGCGAGGAGGCCACCCCCCCTGCACCACGGACGCCTACAAGTTCACCGGCAAGGAACGGGACGCCGAGACCGGCCTCGACTACTTCGGCGCGCGTCATTACGCGAACCATCTGGGAAGGTTCAACAGTCGAGATCCGATTGGCGCCGGGGCCTCCCTTTTCGACCCGCAGAGTTGGAACGGTTATTCGGGGCGTCTCCATCCGGAGCGAGGCCGAGGACAAATCACGCTGGAACCGAAAGCGAGTCCCGATCTCGATTGTAGACGAGCTCTTCTGGCCTTCGACGCTGACCCGTGAGGTCGTAACGGATGTCGTCAGTCCGTCTGGATCGCACGCTCGAAAGCGGGTGAAGGCAGCCCTGTCTTTCTTCGATGTCCCGCTCCAAAGGTCATTCAGATTTCATCGATCCGTCATGCCTCCTTCATTGCCATGCCCGGAGCCTGTCTTTACGATATGGAATGGCCCTGCATGCTTCTCGAGTTCGCCATAGTTCGCCGATTGAACCTGAGCTGAGGTGAGATTAGGTCGTTTCTCCATCCCACACTAGGCGTTCGGGCAGCTTGGCCGGTTAGCAGAAATGACTTACGTTTGTTCGTAAGGGGCAGGAAATGCTTGAAAGGAGGAGTTCATTGAAATGAAAACAAATTTCAAGGGAAAAGCAGGATATCGGCTTCGTATAGCGGGCCTCCTCACGGTCCTGGCCGTCTCGAATCTGTTTTCCCAGAGCGTGCGGTCGGGCAACTTTTGGCAGGAGGGAGACGTGATACTTGAGATCGTGGGGCAAGGGCGCGTTCCTTCTCCGGCCAGCGCCATTCAGTTCGGGTATCTGTCTTCTATCGCGGGGCTGGATGGAATTTTCACCGCCGACGATCCTAGCGCGCAAAATGAAGGCACTGCGCTTTTCACTTTCTTCAACGATTCGACTACCCTCCGGAGCGTCGTGAATGGTGGGCTGGCCATCATCAACCGGGAAGGAACGATGACGATCTACTATGACCCCATCCCGAACGGCGACTTCAGCGATCCGACTAGCTTCAGCGACGGCATTCCAGTGCAGATCTCGTCCTGGCGGCACCAGGTTATTCTTGATCTTGGCACTGGAAGGCTCTCGGTGTTTTCACGAATAGGGTCACTTCTGTCGAGGCCTTTGATTTCAGTGGCCGGCAAGTCCGGCTTGGAAAACCTGGGGACCGGTTCCGAATGCACGTCTCGGGACTCATCGCCGGCCCTGGCGTCTTCGAGCTCGCCGGCTACGCGGTCCTGGCAGGGAAGAAATAGGGAGAAGACTGGCCGCTGTTTCCACGCCATCCGCTGATCAG
>CAYRCA010000442.1:0-1466 GCA_964422565.1 uncultured Acidobacteriota bacterium
CCCTAGACGAGTTCGGAGGCGTGCTTCCGAATCTTGCGGACGGCGGCCGCGATGTCGTCCATGTCCCCGCGTCCGGCCAGCAGTTGGGTCTGGTAGAGCCAGACCGCCTCTTGGCAGAGCCGATCGTTCTCCGGGCATTGGTTGCGCTCCATCCACTCCCGAATGCGCCTTTCGCCATAGATCTTCTGAAACCCCCGCGACTCCAGCGTGTGCTTCAGGAAAGGCTCGCGGTTGAGGGGATCGTAGCCCCCGCCGCAGGGGACGCCCTCCGCTTCGAGCGCCTCCAGGAAACGACTCCGCGGCAGGCCGGAAAAGCCTTCGGGATCGTAGCGGAACATATAGAGATGGTACGCGTTGAGGGTGCATCCCTCGTACTCCTCGGCGGGCGCGATGCCGGGAATCTCATTCAACTGGGAGGTCAGATACTTTGCGTTTTCCTCGCGCAGCCGGGTCTGTTCCTCGAGTCGGGTCAACTGCTCCAGCAGCAGGGCGCCCTGAAACTCGGTCAGGCGGCGGTTGTCCCCGTTGCGCGCGTAGGAGAACCCAACGGCGTCACCGGTCACCAGTTCGTTGTCCTCGGTGGCCCGGTAAGGCCTGCCGGCGTTGTGGAAGCTGGCGCAGAGCGCCGCCAGATCGGCGTTCTGGGTGTTGATGGCGCCGCCCTCGCCCGAATTGAGGTTTTTCGAAGCCTGGAAGCTGAAACAGCCGAGGTCGCCGACGGTGCCCGCCTTCCGGCCGCGCCATTCGCCCAGATGGGACTGGCAGGCGTCCTCCAGAACGGTGAGATTCCGCCGGGACGCGATTTCCATGATCGAGTCCAGGTCGGCCATATTGCCTCCCAGGTGGACCGGCATGACGCAGCGGGTGTTCTCGGTGACGGCGGCCTCCACCTTTCGGGCGTCGATCTGGAAGGTTCGCCGGTCCGTGTCGACGAACACGGGCAGGGCGTGGTGCAGCAGGACCACGTTGATGGAGGCCAC
The DNA here is from genome assembly GCA_964422565.1 of uncultured Acidobacteriota bacterium. Lineage (GTDB taxonomy): Bacteria > Acidobacteriota > UBA6911 > RPQK01 > JAPXNP01 > CAYRCA01. The sequence goes on from CAYRCA010000442.1 coordinate 981, forward strand.
GAAGGTGTACGGCGGGACGATCACCTCGTCTCCGGGGCCCACGTCGAGGGCGTGAAGGCAGGTATAAAGGGCCGCCGTCCCGCTGGAGGTCGCGATCGTATAGCGGGCGTCCAGCATCCGGCCCCATTCCCGCTCGAATCGCCGCACCAGGGTTCCCCGGTTCCAGTGGGCGGAGTCCAGCGCGTTTCTCAGGCCTCGGCGCTCGTTGTCTTCGATGACGGGCCAGCCCGGAAAGGGTTCGGTGCGGACGGGCCGTCCTCCCAGAAGGGCGGGCTTTTCATCGGTGGTTGCCGCCAGAACGGTGGGGCCGCCGGGCCGGGCCGCCGCGGCGAGGCCCGCTCCCGCCGCCACTCCCGACAGGGTTCCCATGAATTGACGTCGACCCAGATTCTTGATCATGGTTGTTCTCCAGTGGCGAGTTTGTCCGCCAGATCCAGGACCTTGGCCACGATTCGCTCCTCGATCGACGGATCGAAGGTCGAGGGC
>CAYRCA010000442.1:1476-4310 GCA_964422565.1 uncultured Acidobacteriota bacterium
ATCATCGAGTCCTCCGCCTCGTAACCGCCCTCCGCGAGAACGCGCGCCGAGGGGATGTAGCAGGACACTTCGTTGCTGTAACCGGCGATCCAGGCGTTGCGCGCCGCCAGCTCCGCCCTCAGCCGAAGGCCGTAATCCACCACCACCTCGCCGGCCAGACCGACGAGTGTCAGGTCGGCCCCGAGCCGAACCACCTGGATTGGATAGCGGAGCGCTTCCGGAAGGGAGCCGGAAACACGCAGCCGGTCGAGCATGAGCGCGGCGTGACGCCGAAGGTGGGGCGGGCCGGATTCGAGGCGCTCCTCCAGTTCCCGCCGCGAGGGGACGCGGGCGAAGGGCAGGTCCACCCAATCGAAGGCGGCTCGAATGGGTCCGTCCACCGGTGTCAGGGGCCCCGTCAGGCGGCGGGCGACGGCGTCGGCCAACACGCGGCCGTGCTCCTCGGCCAAAGCGGGAGTTCCCCTGGGGTAGGGGTTGACGTCTCCGCCGGTGCCCGTCAGAAACAGGGCGGTCGCCCCGTCGAAACGGGACTCCAGAACTTCCTGCGCCACTCCGGGATAGTCGCCGTGGAAGTGGTAGTTGTCTCCCACCAGGGTCGTGCTATGGCATCCGTAGCCGAAGACGACCGCCATCAGCCGCCCCTGCAGCGAGTCGACGGCGAGAAAGGGGACCCGGTGGTCGACCGGCCCCAATCGGTTGGCCGCGATGCGGTATCCCTCGGGCGTGGGTACCCGGCGGTTGGCGGCGAAGTAGACTTCCGTTTCGCCGAAGGACAGGCGCGCCGGAATCATTTGGTCCAAGGCAAGCGAGGCGACTTCGACAAGCCGGTCCGCGAGCCAACGGGTATACCGTTCGACCTCGACCCGCTGTTCCGACGACATCGGGTGCGCGACTTCCAGATTACCTTCCAGCGCGGGACCCGCGTGCGTATGGGAGGCGTTGAAGAAGACTTCCTCCCGCGAAAGGCCGGCCGGTTCGGCGAGACGGGCCGCCACCGCGTCGGTGAACCCGGCGGGAAAGCCGATCAGGTCGGCGGTTACCAGCACGAGACGCCGACCTGCGCCGTCCTCCAGGGCGAGGGCCTTGGCCGACAGCGGCTGGAGGGTTCCCTGGGCCGGTTTGTCGCGGACGCCGTAGCCCGCCATCCAGATGGGGTCTTCGGGAGTAATCTCCACCCGGGCGGCGCCCGCTTTCCAGATTTCGGCCTGAAGGGTACAGGCGCAGAGCAGGGCCACAAGGATCGGAATGTATCTCTCCAGCAAAGCTGGAGTCATGGTAGCGCGGGGTTGTTCGACGGTCAACCTTCCCAGTTCCTTCTGTCGCTAGCATGTGAAGTGTCCGGTGGGTATAGCACGTGAAGTGTCCGGTCTCGGAGCGCGGGATAGGATGAGACCTTTTCGACGGGAAGGAGGAAAGGTTGGAGTATCCGGCCCGCGCATGGAGACGCGCGATGAAGGTGCAGGAGGTGATCTTGCGGGCAATGAGTAAACAGATGACGTGGATCGAGGCGGCCGAGATCATCGGGGTCAGCCCCCGAACGATGCGGCGCTGGCGGGGGCGCTACGAGGAACACGGCTACGACGGGCTCTTCGACCGCCGGCTGAAGCGCCCCTCGCCGAAGCGAGTGCCCCTGAAGACGGTGGAAAAGGTCTTCGAGTTGTACCGGGAGATGTACTTCGATTTCAATGTGGCGCACTTTGTCGAGAAGCTGCACGGCGAGCACGACATCCCCTTGAGCTACAGCTGGGTCAAGAAAGCCCTGCGGGAGGCGGGGCTGGTGAAGCGGAAGAAGAAGCGGGGCACCCACCGCAAGCGCCGACCGCGGCGGCCCTTGAAGGGAATGTTGCTGCATGTGGACGGCAGCCAACACCGCTGGCTGCCGGGGCGGGCCCACCACGATCTGATCGTGGTCTTCGACGACGCCACCTCGGAAGTCTACGACGCCCGGTTGGTGCCGGAGGAAAGCACGGAAACGGTCATGGCCGCCCTGAAAGCCACGGTGGAGCGGCAAGGGGTCTTCTGCGCCCTGTACGCCGATCGGGCCTCCCATCTGGTCTATACGCCGGTGGCCGGAGCCGGCCCGGATCGGGACTATCCGACTCAGATCGGACGCGCCCTGGAGCAGTTGGGCGTGGAGCTGATCGCCGCCAACTCGCCGCAGGCCCGCGGCCGCTGCGAACGACTCTTCGGAACCTGGCAAGGCCGTCTGCCCCAGGAGCTGCGTCTGCGGGGAATCACCGATCTTCGAGAAGCCAACCGGTATCTCGAAGAGCGGTTCATCCCCCACCACAATCAACATTTTACGGTACCAGCTCGCGAGGAGGGGTCGGCCTTCGTCGATACGGCGGGAGCGGACCTGGAGAAGATCTTCTCCCATCAGGAAACGCGCGTCGTCAAAAACGACAACACCGTCAGCTACCACAACCGGATCATTCAGATTGAGGCCCAACGGTTCCGCTATAGCCTGGCCCGGTGCCGGGTGCTGGTGTGCCGCCATCTCGACGGCCGCCTGAGCCTGTATTACGGCCGACACCGGCTGGGTCGCTACGACGCCGAAGGCCGCCCCTTAAAGAAACGCTCGGCGGCGGCCTGATTCACCGATAGTGGAAAACTCCCGTGGAAGTAAAAGAAAGAAAAAAAGAAGCAAAAAAAGAAAGAAAAGCCGAATGGCCTGTGGAAAAGTGGAAAACACATCGGAAAGTTCCTATGAGTGTCGTTCCGGAGTTCTGTTTCCCACTTTCCCACAGGCCCGGCTGCGACCAATCCATCAATCTTGAACTCGACCGGACAGATCACGTGTCACAAAAACCGGACAGTTTGACTTGCTACTGACA
>CAYRCA010000443.1:0-4297 GCA_964422565.1 uncultured Acidobacteriota bacterium
GGAGCCGGACCTTCGCCTACCCCTGCGGCCAGACCTTCGTGGGTCGCGGCCTTGAGACGCGCAGCTACGTTCCTGTCGTGGCGGAGCGTTTTCTGGCGGGCCGGGGCTGGCTGAGCGAAGGCCCCAACGATCCGGCCTTCTGCGACCTGGCGCAGCTCTTGGGAATGGAGTTCGACGGGCTGACTTTCGCGGCGGTCTCGACGCTGATCGAACAGACGGCGGAGAGGGGCGGCTGGCTCGTCCTGTGCGGTCACGACGTGGGCGAGTCGGGGCGCCAGACCGTCTTGGCGTCGACGTTGGAGGAGGTGTGCCGCTTCGCCTCCGACCCGGCCAACGGCGTCTGGATCGACACCGTGGAGCGCATCGCCGGGTACATCCTGGAGCGCCGCGCCGCTTCGACTCCCCGGGCGGTCACCGATTCCCGCCGCTAAAGCTAAACCTAACCAAGCGCGGCCCCGGCGCACTCAATCCGCGCGCCCGGTTCCCTGGCGGGCGAGGGGCAGGCTGGCCGAGACCACCCCCCGGATCGTGCAGGATCGTCGCAACGACGGGGGCGTCGCTGACGATCTCCCTTCGGTGTCCCGATTCACCTGCTCGGGGAACAGTGCGTCCTCGTCGACGAACCGGGCGCCGTGCCCGCGGGCCGGGAGCGCGACCTCCGCCCGGAAGGTCGTCGCGGGCGCAGGAAAAAGGTGACGGCCGCGGTCGCCTCCTCGTCCGAGACGGTGGCTAGCGCCAGAGCGGTGTTCGTCTCCTCGGCCGTCTCCTTCTGCAGGACGCCGACGAACCGACGCCCCGGCCGCACCCCCTCGATCCCCGCCTCGGAGACGGGCGCCCCGCTCGGATCGAGAACATGACCTTCCCCGTCAATCCCTCAGTCCTCTCAGTCCGCGATGGCCTGATAGACGAGGGCGTTGAACCGGGGGTGCAGGTCGGAGCCCCGCGCCGGGAGCAGCTGACACATGAGCAGGGCCACCAGCTCCTCCTCCGGATCGACCCAGTAGGTCGTGTGGTAGGCGCCGCCCCATCCGTAGGCCCCGATCGAACCCAGCTGACCCAACCTCCCCAGGTCGTCGTTGATCCAGAAACCCAGGCCGAAGCCGCGGGGGCCGTAGAGATCGCCGGCATGATCGGTCGTCATCGCCTCGACGGACTTGCGGCTCAGGATCCGAACACCCTCCAGTTCCCCCCCGTTGAGCAGAGCCAGCAGGAAGCGGCCGTAGTCCCGGGCGGTAGACAGCAGGCCTGCTCCGCCGGAGTAGCACTGCCGGGGTCCTTTGAAGTAGAAGCTCTCTTCCGGCTTTTCGACCAACTCCAGCCGCCCCCCCTCTCCCACGCCGTAGACAGGAGTCAGCCGGTCGAGCTTTCCCTCGGGAAGATAGAAGTGGGTATCGACCATCTTAAGAGGCTCGAAGATCCGGCTCTGGAAGAAATCGGCCAGCGACATGCCGGACACCCTTTCGACCAGGTGCCCGAGGATGTCCGTGCCGAAGCCGTAGACCCATCTCTCCCCCGGATGGGCGGAGAAGGGAAGTCCCGCCAGTCGTCGGACGGCGTCGCCGATCGGTTCGTCGTGCTCGGCGAAGTACCAGCCGTGAAGCCGAGCCCATTTATGGGCCTCTTCGGCGGGGCTTCCCGCGCCGTATGAGATTCCCGCCGTATGGGTGAGCAGATCTCGGATGGTGATCTCGCGCCGGGCGGGCTCGGCCCTGAAACCGTCGTTGTTGGGCACCGCGACGGTCGTGTTCCTGAACTCGGAGAGGTACTTCGAGACGGGTTCCGTCAGGATCAGGCTTCCTTCCTCCTGGAGCATCATCACGGCGGCCGTCGTCACCGCCTTCGTCTGCGAGGCGATTCGAAATACGGCGTCTCTGGGCATCGGGGTTCGCCGCTCCCGATCCAGGTATCCGAAGCTCTCAAAATGGGTCACTCTGCCGCCGCGGATCACCAGGGTGACCAGACCGGCCACTCGCCCGTCGTCCACGTAACGCCGCATCACTTGGTTGAGGCGGTCCAGTCGTTCGGCGGATAGGCCGACCTCTTCGGGCGGCGCCGTCGGCAGGCTCTGTCCCGCCACAGTCCCGAGGGTCAGGAGAACCAGGATCACGCGCCAAAACAGGGGGAACGAATTCTTCGTCATAACGGCGCATGTTAGCGCGTTGGCCGGCCGTTCTCCAGCGTCGTCGTTCGAGGTTCGAGGTTCGTTTAAGGAACGCATGCCCCCAACTTTCGTCCGCCGTTGTGGGGTCATCCGTCGTTCCTCCGCTCCGGCCGGGGCGAACGGGAGATCTTACTTGGGAAACCGGGTACAATCGGCCCATGAGGAGTGACAAGCGCGATCCAGGTCGGCCCAGGTCGGGGTTGAGCAACTTGGCGAAAGAGGGTGGAGGCTTATGCGTCTGGTCCCGATGAAGCGGTCGTTATGGGACGCGGGGAGTGCCGTCCGAAAGGCTTTCGTGGTTGCCGCCGGTGCGGCGCTTATCGGGCTGTGTTCGCCCCTCTCGGCGGAACCGATCGGGCAAGCTCGGGCGGGGGAAGAGCCGTCGGAGTACGAGAGGTTGCTCCCCCTGGCCGAGCAGGGTGAAGCCGAGGCGCAGTTCCAACTCGGCCGCATCTACAGCGACGGTCAAGGGGTTCCGCGGGACTTCGGCCAAGCCGTCCGCTGGTATCGACTTGCCGCGGAACAGGGGCTCGCCGGGGCGCAGTTCGACTTGGGCTTGTTGTATCGTGAGGGCCAGGGAGTGGACCAGGACCCTGCCGAGGCCGCCAGATGGTTTCGCCAGGCCGCCGAGCAGGGTTTCGCAGACGCCCAGTACAACCTCGGCGTACTTTACGTCGAGGGCCGGGGAGTCTCCCAGGACTATGCGGAAGCTGGCGGATGGTTTCGGCAGGCGGCCGAACAGGGCTTCGCCGAGCCCCAGTTTGCCCTCGGCGTGCTTTTTCACGAGGGCCGTGGCGTGGAGCGCGACGAGGCCGAGGCGGCCCGGTGGTTTCGGATGGCGGCGGACCAGGGGCACGCGGATGCCCAGTACAACCTGGGCCGGCTGTATCGGGACGGGCAGGGTGTCGTCCCGGACCTCGCCGAAGCGGCGGACTGGCTGCGACGCGCCGCCCAGCAGGGTCATGCGGCGAGTCAGTTCAGCATCGGAGTCCTCTACTTTGAAGGGACGGGCGTCGAGCGCGATCCGGCCGAGGCCCTCAGGTGGTTTCGCCTTGCGGCCGAACAGGGACATGCGGAGGCCCGGTTCAACACCGCCATTTTCTACTCCCGCGGTCTCACCGTTCCTGAGGATCAGGCGGAGGCTGCCCGGTGGATCCGCCTTGCGGCGGAGCAGGGTCTGCCTCGGGCTCAACACAACCTCGGGGTCCTTCACCTGGGCGGGCAGGGAGTTCCCCAAGACCTCTCCGAGGCCGAACGCTGGTTCAGACAGGCCGCGGAACAGGGACATGCGGAAGCCCAGTTCACCCTGGGAACCTTCTATCGCGAAGGGTGGGTGGTAGACCGGGACCACGCCGAGGCCGCCCGGTGGTTCCGCGCGGCCGCCGACCAGGGTTTCGCGGGCGGCGAGCACGCCCTGGGTGTAATGTACCGGGACGGGCAGGCCGTGGACCGGGATTACTCCGAGGCGAGTCGATGGTTTCGTCTGGCCGGCGAAAAGGGGCACATCGAGGCGCAGTTCGCGCTCGGCACGCGCTACGCGATGGGCCAGGGCGTGCCCCAGGACTACTCCGAGGCCGCGCGCTGGTTCGAACGGGCCGCCGAGCAGGGACACACCGAGGCCCAGTTCAACCTGGGGATTCTGCGAGCCGCCGGCCTGGGAGTGGAACAGGACCTCGTCCAGGCCCAGAAATGGTTGATTCTGGCCGCAGCCGCGGGTGACGAGTCGGCGGCCGAACAGCGGGACGGCGTGGCGGCCCAATTAACGCCCGAACAACTCTCCGAGGCCGAGCGGCTGGCCCGGGAGTGGGAGCCGAGGCGCGAGGCGTCAGTCCCGGCGGCGGGCCCGGTCGACCTGGGCTGAGGCCTCCTTCGGTCGACGGCCCGTTGTAGTCAAGGCGATGGCGGAGTCGGATACGTCGCGGCTCTGCCGGCGCGCGCCTTGTGGTTCCGGCCTCGGCGCGAGGATACCGTCGGGGCGGTCGATCCCGAGCCCGGCCCTTATCCCAGATCCTCGAGGAGGGTGACGGCGTCTCGGATGAAACCAGGGCACCGGGTCGCGAAAAGATTTTGGCGGAGTCCCTCCTCCCTTCCTTCGGGAGTGAACACATCCACACCGAGAAGCTCGCGACAGCTCAG
>CAYRCA010000444.1:0-4294 GCA_964422565.1 uncultured Acidobacteriota bacterium
GTGTTTTCCGGCACGCGTCCCGCCAGGGAGACCTCGAAGGCGTCCACGTCGTAGATCCCCTTGCCGGTAAACGACCCTTCCCCGAAGAGGTCCTGATAAACGTCCGAAACAGCGAAGGCGTAAGGGTCAACACCGCATGGTCCGGAAAAGAGGTGGTGATACAAGGTGCGGTCACAACGGGTGGCAAACGAAGGAATGATACGCGGCTGGAGCATCCCGTATCCTTCGACCACGCGCCCCAGACGCTCATCGAAACGGGGGAGATTCAGGGGGTGGGCCATGCTTCCGACAAGCTCGGTCACCGTTTTTACCGGAAGTTTTGTGTCTGCATCGAGGCTGATGACGTAGCGGACGTCGAGCGGGACCTGCGGCGGTGAGCCGTCGATCGAGACGTAGCTGGTGTCGAGTGCTCCCCGCAGCAGCCGGTTGAATTCATGAAGTTTTCCCCGCTTGCGCTCCCACCCCATCCATTTTCGTTCACCCTCGTTCCAGAGGCGTTTCCGGTGAAAGAGAAAAAACCGTTTTCCCCCGTCAGGGGCGGGTCCGTGGAGCACATTGAGATTTTCGATCAGACGTGCTGTGTACAGAAGGAGCTCTGTGTCGCCGGGAAGGATCTCTACGTCTGCGTCGGGCCAGTCGGTCAGCAGGGCAAAACGGACATCGCCGGCCGGATTCGCCAGGTAGTGCACCTCGAGGAGACTGACCTGCTCTTCTGTCTCGGCATCGTTGATGAGAAGGGTCGGCACCGCCACAAAGGTTCGCAGCGATGAAGGGATTCCGCCGGCAAGTTCGAGTCGGGGGAGGTGGCGCGGTCCGATCTGCGCCGCCAGGATCCGGTTCACGAGCATGACCGCCACGTCGGACGCGGGGAAAAGCGCCAGCAAGCCGAAGAGGAGGAGCCATGGGGGCGACATCCCCGCTCTAACGCTCGTCAGCAGGGGGAGAGCCGCCAAGAGAAGGGTCACAAGGCAGATGCTCCCGAGGTAGCCTGGTGTTGCATGGGCGATATCGAAATAAATGCGAAGGAGATTTCGGCGCAGCGACGGACGGAAGCCGATCTCTTCCTCGAAGGTCCGCCGTCCTTTGGAAATCAGGTAATAACCAGGATCCAGGAGGCGCCAGTCGGCCGCTTCGCCACTTTCACCCGCTTTGCTTCGCGCCTCTTCCGTTTTGGCAATTACAAGGCGGGCCACCTCCAGTTCCTGAAGCCTCGAACCCTTTGCCAGCTCTTCCAGGCCGTGCCGGTAACGGTCGCGGGTGATGAAATCCATGTCGGCGTAGAGGGGATCGGAGCGGAGGACTTCGTCCACCAAGCTGACCTCCTCGAAAAAGGTGTTCCAGGAATAGGCCGAGATGAGCCGCATGCTTGTGATGATATTACGTACCGTCACGTTGGCAGTTGCCTGGAGATTGTGTTCAAGCAGAACGATTTCGTCCGGGTTTGTGCCTTGCGCGGCCAATCTCTCTGTGAGCATCCCCATGGCGGTGGCCACATCTGGCCCCTGGTGGCGCAGGCGTTGTACCAGCTGTACCGCAAAGGCCGAGAGAAGCGATTTCTCCCCCATTCCCCTCAGGGTATCCTCCGCTTCCTGCGGCGACCGTCCACTGATGCCCAGGAGGTCGTCGGCAATCCGGTCCGCCTCCAGGCGCGCCCGTTGCGACCCGACGATGCGGATGGCAAGGCGACGGAGGTTTTCGATGAGCACGATGCGTAGGGTGGTGGGAACGGCCCACAATTCGCCGATGGTAAGGGGGTGCACTCGCTGGCAGGCGAGGACGAAGCGGATCAGCAGCTCCGGGTCGAAGCGGCTGTCCGTATGGGCGGCAAAGGACCAGGTGAGCTCATAGACGCGTGGGTATTCTTTGAGTGGACCTCCGGCGAGCTTGGGAAGCTCTCGGTAATACCCGGAAGGGAGGTGGTCCCGTATGTCCCGTAGTTGCTCCTCGACGATGTGGAAGTTGTCGAGGAGCCATTCGGCGGCCGGGGTGATCGCTCGCTGCTCGCTGACCGATTCGGCAATGGCGTAGTACGACGCCTGGAGGATCCTCCCGTTTTCGTGAATGCGCGGCGTGAGCCTGTGCCCCTTGCGCGGGTCGTCCGTAACCTTCTGCATAGCCGCGAGGCTCTCTGCGTGCTGCTCCAGGCGCTCCGCGCTGAACACGTCGTAGCGAATCGGCTCCTCTAACGTGGCGAAGACATCGTCGGAACTACACGAAAGACCGAAGGATCTCAGAATTCGGCAGAATAGGTTCACGGCATCTCCCACTGCGTCATGCGACTATCAATGATTTAAAGAGTGCAAGGGAATGACCCCGAGGTCGGGGCAACGGTAATCTCTGGACGAACGATCCATCAGTCGACAAGTCTGCCGCCATGACCAACTTATCAATTATCACAAAAAACGGGAGGAGCAACCGCTGGCGCCAGAAAAAGAAAAGGAGCGCATCCCGATGGGGACTCCGGCATAATGGGTTCCCATAAGATCTATATAACCGTCGGTGCCATACCACGTTGGGGGATGCGTGTCTCAGAAAAAACCAGTCGGCCAGCACGAAGAAGGGATAGAGGTCCCGTACGAGCGGATCAACCCGGATACGCTGCGGAAGATGATCCAGGAGTTTGTGACGAGAGACGGCGCGGATTGGGGTGATGCCGGCTGTACGCTGTAGGATAAGGTCGAGCAGGTCCTTCGGCAGCTGAAAGGGAGGAAGGTGAAAGTCGTTTTCGACCTGACGTCGCAAACGGCGAACATTGTGGTCTGCCGCTGAAGAGCGGCAATGCCAACGAACGCGCCGTTAAGAAGGAAAAGGGGTGTCCTCACGGGCACCCCTTTTCCGTGCGTGATGCGTCACGTCAGGGGCAAACGCCACCACCACACATCATGGACTTTAACGCACGACGGGAGCGCCCGTCTTCGACTTCATGGCATCCTGCAGGGCCTGGATCCCCTCCTTGGCGGCCGAAAAAAGATGGCCCGAGTTGTTGATATCCCCTACCGCAAAGGAGAGTCTCCATGCGTATTCAGGGAGTAACCGTCTTTCCGGACCCGTATTCAAGTATTCAACTCTCGAAGTTGACTGTCAGCTTTTACTGGGTACCATGGAAGGGAGAAGAGGATCCGGGGAGGGGTTTATGGGATATCGATGGCTGGCGGGGATAATGGCGGCGTTTTTGCTCAGCGCCTGTGGCGGTGGCTCCTCGGGGGATGATGCGCCGCCTCCGCTTGAAGGACCGATCACCTACCTGGCGCTGGGAGCCAGCGATGCGGTGGGCATCGGCGCCTCCCCCCTGGAGAACGGCTATGTTTTCCGCATCGAGGACGCCTTGGAAAGCGAGCGCGATCAGCCGGTTGACCTCATCAACCTCGGCGTTCCCGGCGCCCTGGCCGACGATATCGTGGACGTCCTCGAAATCGCCCTGGCGATCGGCACCCGTCCCGATCTCGTGACTCTCTGGACCGGCGCTAACGACCTGACGCAGGGCCGCTCCCCGGAAGAGTTCAGGGCCGACCTCGACACCATCCTGGGCCTCCTTCGCCAGGAGACCGAGGCCCTGATCTTCCTGGGCGACCTCCCCGACCTGACCGCCCTTCCTCGCTTCGTCGCTGAGCCCGATCCGGACGTCACCCCCGAACGGGTGGCGGCCTTCAACGCGGTGATCGAGGACCTGGCGGCTCTCCACGAGGTCGCTCTGGCCCGGCTGTCGACAATGCCGGTGGAAGAAGCCGAGCTGACCAGCGAGGACGGGTTCCACCCTTCCGACGAAGGGCATGCGCGCATCGCCGAATTGTTCATGCAGGTTATCAGGCCAGCGCTCGGTCTTCCCGCGCCCCAGTGAGGCAAGAAGGCTATTTTGCTGCCTTATCGACGCCCTCCTGCTGAGCAGAGGAAAGGAAACGAAAAGGATTCCAAGGCGTTGCAGGTGACGCCCCCATCGCCTCGTGGACTACGTCCTGAATGCGAGAACGGCCGCCCGCCATGGCCGCTCCCGGATCCTGCACGTACCCTTTCAGCAGCTGCCCGCGAAAGTAGGTGTCGATCGTGGGAGACAGGAAATACGGGAGCGGGGAAACTTTCTCAAAACGGCTCGCCCTTCATGCCCGATCGATTTGCTTCATTCACCCCTACAATGGCAGGACCATGAGCTTCGACACCGGAATGCCGGAGGATTTTGTCAGGCTGCTCGGCAAGCTGTCATGAGCAAAAACGGCTACTGGTTCTATTCGGCTGTTGCCCGTCAGGTCCTCGACGCGATGGACAGAGGCGACAACCGCGTCGACATTTCGGTCGATCT
>CAYRCA010000445.1:0-4294 GCA_964422565.1 uncultured Acidobacteriota bacterium
TTGATGGTGGCGTCCTCCAACGCCACCAGCTCCACCACTGCGGCGTGGAGTTGGTTCTCGTCCCGCATCGGCGCCGTGCAGCCCTCCAGATAGCTCACGTGGCTGCCCTCGTCGGCCACGATGAGGGTCCTCTCGAACTGACCCGTGCTGGCCGCGTTGATGCGGAAGTAGGTCGACAGTTCCATGGGACAACGCACGCCCTTGGGGATGTAGCAGAACGAGCCGTCGCTGAAAACGGCCGAATTCAACGACGCGAAGAAGTTGTCCGAGTAGGGGACCACCGAGCCCAGATACTTCCTGACGAGCTCGGGATGCTCCCGGATCGCCTCGCTCATGGAACAGAAGATGACGCCGTGCTCGGCCAGTTTCTTCTTGAACGTCGTCGCTACGGAAACGCTGTCGAAGACGGCGTCGACGGCCACGCCGGCCAGTAATTCCTGCTCCTCCAAGGGAATGCCCAGCTTGCGGTAGGTTTCGAGCAGTTGCGGGTCAACCTCGTCCAGGCTCTTCGGCTGATCGTCCTTACTCTTGGGCGCCGAGTAGTAGACAATCGACTGATAGTCGATCTTCGGGTACTCGATAAACGCCCAGCGCGGCTCCTCCATCTTGAGCCACTGTCGATAGGCCCTCAATCGCCACTCCAGCATCCACTCCGGCTCACTCTTCTTCGCCGAGATCGCCCCAACGACGTCCTCGTTCAGCCCCGGCGGCAACGACTCGCTCTCGATGTCGGTGTAGAAGCCGTACTTGTATTCCTGTTCGGCCAACCTCTGCAGTTCGTCGGTTCCCGTACTCATGCCCACTCCCTTTCCAAGCTCATCAAGAGACCCTCGCGGCCTCCCTTCTTATCACTTCCGGCGCAACAGGCCCACCTTCCGCCGTCTCGATCACGCCGCCCAGGGGCACCAGCCTATCCGGCAACGGTTCGAGCATGTCTCGCAGGCTGATCGCGCCGAGCACACCCGTAACCGCGTCGTTGATCCACTCCCAGTTGTTCCTCACCCGGCAAACCGCCTCCTGCCGGCAGTTGCCGTCGGCATCCAGACACTCCGTCATCGCGATCGGGCCCTCCACCGCGCTTAGAACATCGGCCACCGAAATCCGTCCCGGATCCCGCGTCAAGCTATAGCCGCCGTTGGTGCCGCGATGAGAAACAAGCAGTCCCTCCCGCGCGAGCGCCTTCAGGACTTTGCTCACCATCGGAAGCGGCAGTCGGGTCTCCGCGGCCAGTCGCCGGGCGCTAAGATTCTGGCCTCGGCTTTCAGATCGCAGGAATTGCGTCATCAGCACGAGTCCATAGTCCGCCAACTTACTCATCCGGATCATTGCGGGTACCCTCGAACCCAAAATAGGACTAGTCTGGTCCTATATCGAAGCGTCAGCATAACAGCACTCCCGCGCCGCTGTCAACGACGCTGCGCGCCGCGTCCGCGAAGGGGCCGGAGTGAAGTCTCAAGCCATCACCGGCACGTTGACGCCAGGGACGCTATAATGGGAATCGTGTTGTGGCCGACGCTCATGCTCGTTTCATGGTGGGTCGCCGCGCTCCCGGGGACGCCCCAGGAGTCGGCTCAACCCCGGGAACAGCCTTCCGCCGATCAGGTCGACCAGGAGGGCTTTCGGATCGGGGTGGACGTCAATCAGGTCTTCCTTTCCGTCAACGCTCGCTCGGTGGCGGGAGGGTTCGTTCGGGATCTCGACCAGGACGACTTCCTGATTTTCGAGGAGGGGAGGCTGCAGAGAATCGTGAACTTCTACAGCGGCCGGGTACCCGTCAAGGTGGTGCTGCTGGTCGACGTCAGCGGCAGCAGCCAGACTACCCTGACCGACATTCGGCGGGCCGCCTGGGAGTTCGTTCAGCGCCTCGATCCCGGGGACGAGATCGCGGTCGTTACCTTCAATCACCAAACCCGGCTTCTCCTCGACTTCACCAGCGATCGGGACAAGGTCCGATTGGCCCTCGACAGCATGTACGCCCGGGGCTACACGGTCCTCAACGACGCCCTTTACGTGATCTTCGACGACCTCCTCCGGGACGTGAGCGGCAAGACCGCGGTGATTCTCCTGACCGACGGGATCGACACCGCCAGCCTGGTGAGCTGGGAGGCGGCGTCGGAGTTGGCGCTGCGCTCCGAGACCATGATCTATGTGGTCTCCCAGGCGGACGAATACCGCGCCCAGGCGATCGGCATTCGACAACGACTTCGCTCCATGTCTCGAATGATTCCGAGACAGCTCCAGGACGATTACATCGTGGCGTCCAAGCGGGCTATAGCCCGCTTGGCGAACCTCTCCGGCGGCCGACTCCTGAACTCCACCGATTTCCACACTTTAACGGACATCTACCAGCAAGTCGCCGACGAGCTGAAGAACCAATACTACCTGTCCTACGTTTCCACCGACCAGGACCGCGACGGATCGTGGCGCAACATCGACGTCAAGGTCTCGCGGGGCGGCGTGGTCGCGAGCACGCGCCCCGGGTATTTCGCATTTGGTCCCGCCATCGCCGGCGAGCGGGAGCGGGAACAGCAGCGTCCTTGACCCGAATCTTGTCGTCGCCGTTCGTGCCTTCCGCGCACCGCTCCCCATCGGCCCGCCCGATTGACGCCTCTTGCGTCTCGTGGTTGGAGAGTACGCCTCCACCGATGACCACCACCTTCCACCGCGCCGCGGCGGACGCCGCGTCCCGGGAAGTGCGCCGAAACCGCGCTCGCGCGCCGACCCGCCGGGAAGATATCATGATCCCCTGATGAGTCGCCGGAGTTTCTACGCCAAGCTCGTTCTGCGGGACGCCATTCTCGAAGCTTCCTCGGCCCCAAGCCTCCTCCGCCGGGGTGAACCGGTTCGCCTCAGGCGGCTGCTGGAGGTTCTGGAGGCGATCGCCCTTCAGCCCCGCATCCGGAAGCTGTTCCTAGTGGTCAGGCCGCTGACCGTCGGCTGGGCCCAGATCGAGGAGATCCACCGGGCGCTGGACCGGATTCACGCCGCCGGCAAGGAGACGCTCTGCTATCTGGAAGGGGCCGACAACAAGACTTACTACCTGGCCTCGGGGGCCCGTCGCGTTTTCATGCCGCCCTCGGCGTCCCTCGATCTGGTCGGCCTTCGGGCCGAAATGTTTTTCCTCAAGGATCTGCTCGACCGCCTAGGCGTTCAGGCCGAGCTCTTTCAAGTGGGCGCCTATAAGTCGGCCGGGGAGATGTTCGTCCGGCGGGATCCGTCTCCCGCCTCCCGAGAGATGATGGAGTCGATTCTCGCCGACCTTTACCGGCGCGTCGTCGACACTTGTGCGGGGCGTTGCGGCCGCCCCCCCGAGGAGATGCAGCGCCTCATCGACGAGGGCCCTTTCACGGCCCTTCGCGCGCTGGACGCCGGGCTCATCGACGGGCTCGCCTACGAGGATGAGATCGACGCGAGTCTGGAAGAGAGCGTCCCGAAGCTCCGACGATTCTCCGTCCGAAAGCTCGCTCCGCGGGAGGGTTTCCTGCGGCGGCTCCTGACTTTCCGCCGGCCCCGGATCGCCTACATCGTCGCCGAAGGAATCGTGGCGCACGGAGAGTCGCGGCGCGGGCCGGGACGCCGGACCCTGCTTGGTTCCAGCGGTCTTGCCGACCTCCTCCGGGCGGCGCGGGAGAGCAAGCGCGTGCGCGCCGTCGTCCTTCGCGTCAACAGCCCCGGGGGCTCCTCCCTGGCATCGGACCTGATCTGGCGGGAGGTCAAACTGACCGCCGAGAAGAAACCCTTGATCGTGTCCCTCGGCGATGTCGCCGCCAGCGGCGGCTACTACATCGCCGCGGCGGGACGCCGCATCGTCGCCAACGCCAACACCTTGACCGGCTCAATCGGCGTACTCGGCGGCAAGTTCAGCGTTGGCGAGTTGCTGAACAACCTCCAAATCGGTGCCGACGCGGTGGAGACGGGCGGAAACGCCGGCTACGCATCCGTTACCCGCCCGTTTTCCGGGCGGGAGGCCGAGATCGTCCGACACCAGATGGAGGATTTCTACGAGCGCCTCTTTCTTCCCAAGGTGGCGGAGGGCCGGGGTCGGCCCATCGACGAGATTCGGCCCCTGGCCGAGGGACGGGTCTGGACCGGCCGTCAGGCGCTGGATGTCGGTCTTGTCGACGAGCTCGGGGGCTCCTCCGAGGCCATCGCCCTGGCCCGTAGCGAATCCGGTCTCGATGGACGCCGCTTCCGCCTCGTCGCCCTCGGCCGGCGGCGGACCCTGCGCGACTTCCTGCCCTTCGCCCTAGCCGAGCCCCCGGCCCTCGAACGCGTCTTCGCCTGGTGGCCGTCC
>CAYRCA010000446.1:0-4276 GCA_964422565.1 uncultured Acidobacteriota bacterium
CAGGGCCTCGGAAGCGAAGACCTTGAGCATCGCCGTTTCGAGCATGAAGTCCTCCTCCCCCCGGTCCAGCAGTCCGGCGGTCAGGTAGGTGCCCGCCTCCATGGCGTAGAGCAACGCCGCCATGTGGGCGATCTTCTCCTTGACGAGCCCGAAGGAGGCCAGGGGGCGCTGGAACTGGCGCCGGGTTCGGGCATGATGCACCGCCCTCCGGTAGAGCACCTTCGCGGTTCCAACACAGGTGGCCCCAAACGTGGTCCGCCCGTAGTTCAGGCAGTTGAGGGCGATCCTCAAGCCCTGTCCGGGCTCTCCCAGGACGTTCCCGGCCGGCACCACGAGGTTCTCGAAGGCCAGCGTAGCCGTCCGGGTGCCCCTCATGCCCACTTTTTCAAGGGCCGCCCCGGTTACCTTGAAACCGGCCATATCCGGCGTCACGATGAAAGCGGTCACTCGGTCGCGTCCCCCGACCTCCGTCTGGGCCATGACGGTCAGCATGCCGGCATCCGCCCCGTTGGTAATCCACTGCTTGCGCCCGTTCAACAGATAGTTCCCGGACCGAGGATCGTAGACCGCCCGGGTTTCGATCCCGGCGGCGTCGCTGCCCGCGTTGGATTCGGTGAGCGCGAAGGCGGCCAGCATATCGCCACGGGCAAGGGGCGGTAGAAATCTCCGGCGTTGATCCACGGTACCGTAGAGAAGTAGCGCCTTCAACCCGATGCTCTGATGGGCGTTAATCAGAAGCGCGGTGGAACCGCACCGCCCCGCCACCTCCTCGACCAAGCGGCAGTACCCGTACTGGGTCATGCCGAGGCCCCCGTATTCCTCCGGAATCGTACACCCCAGGACTCCCAGTTGGCCCAGGCCCCGTATAACCGCGTCGGGGATCTGGGCGTTCCGGTCGATCCACTCGGGATCCAGATTCTCGTCGCAAAAGGTCCGGAGGTCCCGCAGCCGAGTTTCCACGCCTCGCCTTTCCTCCGGCTCGACACGGGGAAAGGGAAAAACGCGACGGGAATCGCAGACCCCGAGAAAGAGGGCCTTGGCGAAGCTGGGCAGTTGCTCTCCACCGAAAAGCAGTTCTTCGGCGAGTTTGATCTGCTCGGCCTGCTGTGCGGCGTCGATCGGCATGGGCTCATACCCCGGCGGACCCTCCGGCTCTCGGAAGCCGGCCGGAATTCTCCAGTGGAGGACCTATCCAGAGTATAGATTGCGCGAAAGGTGGTCTCAACGCGTGACGAAACCCCTTCGGTCTGTGGCCCTTTCCCGGGCGCCCCCGGCCGTTGCGGGCGGAGGCGGCCCGACCGTCGGCCCCGGTTGAACGGAGGGCCAACTCATCCCAGGTCGACCTACCCAGTGGCGGGTCTCTACCCGGGGGGGTGGTCGCCGGATGTCGGAACCGAACGCCTGACTCCAAGAAAAATCAAACAACCGCAACCCCGAAACTCGAAACTCGAAACTCGAAACTCGGAACTCGGAACGGGGAACTCGGAACCCGAAACCACCGCGATTTTCGTCCCTCCGGGTGCGCCCCGCTCATGGAAACTCACTCCTCCCAAGCCCCCGGCAACCCCTGTGGTATGATCCTCGCTCGTGGCGGGGCAGATCGACTTCGTGATTTTGGCCGTTTACGCCGTAGTGCTCCTCCTCTCCTTGAGCATTCACGAGTCGGCCCACGCCTGGTCGGCCGAACGGCTGGGCGATCCCACTGGTCGAATGCTGGGCAGGGTCACCCTGAACCCGCTGGCCCACATCGACATGATCGGGACCGTTCTGTTCCCCCTGGTCGGGTTTCTCGCCGGGGGCCTGATATTCGGTTGGGCCAAGCCAGTACCCGTCAATGGCGCCAATCTCGGACAGCCTCGCAGGGACCACGTGTTCATTGCCGCGGCCGGACCCGCCAGCAACATTGCGTTGGCGATCGGCTTCCTGATACTGCTGAAGCTGTTCGGCTCGGCGTCCTTCCTCACGCCGGCGGTGATGGAGCCGCTGCTGCTCTTTTTCCGCGTCGGCCTGATCCTCAATGTTGTCCTGGCGGTCTTTAATCTTCTTCCCGTCCCGCCCCTGGACGGGAGCTGGATCCTCGAGGGACTCCTGCCCGAACCTCTGGCCGGGCTCCTGCGGATGGTTCGGCCCTACGGGTTCCTGCTTCTCCTGGGCTTGCTGTATACGGGTCTGTTCGGTATTGTCTTGCGTCCGGTGCTCAACGTTGTCCGGGACCTTGCCTTCTAAGACGGATGCCATGAAGCCACGAGTTTTTAGCGGAATGCGGCCCACCGGGCGGCTCCACCTGGGGCATTTGGTGGGCGCTCTGGCCAATTGGGTACCCATGCAGACGGAGTACGAGTGTGTCTTCGGCATCGTCGACTGGCACGCCCTGACGTCCGAGTATCGGAACGTGGAGCTGGTGCACGAAAGCGTGACCGACATCGCCATCGACTGGATGGCGGCCGGATTGGACCCGGAGCGGTCGACCCTGATGGTGCAGTCGATGGTTCCCGAGCACGCGGAGCTGCATCTGCTGTTCTCCATGTTCGTTCCTCTGGGGTGGCTTGAGAGGGTCCCCACCTACAAGGAGCAGATCGCGCAGCTCAAAGAGAAGGATCTGGCGACCTACGGCTTTCTGGGCTACCCGGTCCTGCAGGCGGCCGACATCCTCATTTATAAGGCGGAACGCGTCCCCGTCGGCGAGGATCAGGTTTCCCACATCGAGCTGTGCCGCGAGATCGCCCGCCGATTCAACCACCTCTATGGGGAGGTTTTTCCCGAGCCTCGCCCTCAACTGACGGAGTCGCCCCGCCTTCCGGGCACCGACGGCCGGAAGATGAGCAAGTCCTACCGCAACGAGATTCAGCTTTCGGAGGACCCCGCCTCCATTCGGCGGAAGGTCTTGACCATGGTGACGGATCCCGCCCGCGTCCGGAGGACCGACCCGGGAGACCCCGACAAGTGCCCGGTGTTCGACCTGCACAGAGTGTTTACCAACGCCGAGGGCCGGGCCTGGGTCAGGGAGGGTTGCACGACCGCGGGAATCGGCTGCATCGACTGCAAGAAGCGGTTGCTGGAGGGGCTGATCCCGCGGATCGAGCCGATCCACGCGAAACGGATCGAGCTCGAGGGAAATCCCGGCGGGGTGAGGGAGATCCTGGTCGAGGGGAGCCGTCGCGCCCGCCGCATTGCCGCCTCCACCATGGACGAGGTTCGTCAGGCCATGCGGCTAAAGTATTGAGACCATGGTGGAGTCGCCGGAGTCGCCCGACTACCGTGTCAAGCTGGAGATCTTCGAGGGTCCGCTGGACCTTCTGCTGCATCTGATCCGAACCCAGGAGATCGACATCTACGACATCCCGATCGCCCGGATCACCGAGCAGTACCTCGAGTACGTGCGGATGATGAAGGAGCTGAGCATCACCGTGGCGGGCGAGTTTCTGCTCGTGGCGGCGACCCTGATTCACATCAAGTCGAGGATGTTGCTGCCGCCGGATCCGGTCGCCGAGGGGGAGGAGGAGCCGGAGGATCCTCGTCGGGAGTTGGTCGACCGCCTGCTGGAACACGAGCGGTTCAAAAGGGCGGCCGGGCTGCTCCACGACCGACAGGTTATCGAGGACTCGGTTTGGGTCCGCCAGTCGAACGAGTTCGATGAGGAGGAGCGGGAGGCGGTGTCGGCCACCCTCTTCGATCTCGTCAAGGCGTTCCACCAGATTTTCGAGCGCTACCGGGATCAGATCGTCCTGAAGATCGAGCGGGAGAACGTGACCCTGGAGCAGAAGCTCGCCGAGCTTCGGAGCCTGCTGGCGGTGAGGCGCGAGATCCTCTTTTCGAGTTTCCTCGCTGGCCCCGTCTCCCGTCTGCACCTGGTAATGACCTTCTTCGCCCTGCTGGAGATGGCCCGTCTGCGCGAGATTCGCCTGTTTCAGGACGTGATGTTTTCCGACATCAGGATCGTGGCATGCTGAGGGGCGATCTTGCCAACCAACTGCTGGCCATCCTTTTTGTCGCCGGGGAGCCCGTGACTCTGAGGCAGCTCCAGGGGATTTTCCCGGATATCGAAGAATCGGCGGTTGAGGGGGAGCTCGAGCGGGTCATGGAGGTGTTCAACGGTCTGCAGGAGGCGGTCGAAATTCGGCGCGTGGCGGGCGGCTATCGGATGAGCTCCCGGCCGGACAGGCACGAGGTGATCCGCGAGTACCTGAAGAGCAAGCCGTCGTCGAAGCTCTCCCAGGCGGCTCTGGAGACGCTGGCGGTGATCGCCTACAAGCAGCCGATAACAGTGCCGGAGATC
>CAYRCA010000447.1:0-4249 GCA_964422565.1 uncultured Acidobacteriota bacterium
CTTTTCCCGCTCGAACGATATGCCCGGGCCGTCGGCCGGGCCGCCGGCAAGGCCTTGCCCGACCTGGCCGCGATCGTCGTCGAGCCGGGCAAGTACCTGGTCGCCGATGCCGGCGTTCTTCTCGTCCGGGTCAACTATCTCAAGAAAAGCTACGGCAATCTGTTCGCCTGTGTCGACGCCGGGACGTTCAACACCTTGCCGCGAACCGCGATCTACAGCCAGGCTTTTCACCAGATCGTCAACGCCTCGCGCCCGGCAGGGCGAAAAGCCCCGGTCACGGTCGCGGGGCACCTTTGCGAGACGGGGGATGTCTTCGGCAAGGACCATCCCATGGTCGTCCCCCGGGCCGGCGAGATACTGGCCATTCTGGGTGCCGGAGCCTACGGCCGGAGCATGGCTTCGGAGTTCAACCTCAGGCCGATCGCCCCGGAGGTCCTGGCTTGACGGATTTCCCACGACTGCCCGTGGCCGCGCCCTCACCGGACGTGGCCGGCTTCGTCGACGCCATGATGGGCCGGGTACTGCCCGAACGGCCTCCGCTTGTCGAGTATCTCGTCGATGCTGCCGTTCAGAGACCTATACTAAAGGAACTCCTCAACCGGCCATGGTCCGACTTCGGGCCCGATCGATCTCACTCGGCGAGTTTCTCATCGCCCAGTGGGAGGAGCACCTCTCCGGCCTCGGCTTCGCCCTGGCCCGCTCCCCGGCACTACCCGAAACTCAGTTCGCCGATGAGCCGCGCCAGTTCCCGTCGGGCCTGTTGCCGCTCCGCCTCAACCCGCGTCCGGTCGGACCGGATCGACTCGAGGCGATTCTCCTGCTCCTCGAGCCGGTCGATGTATCGCTGCCTCAGCCGCGACTCCTCCGGCGTCTGGCTCAAACCCGCCAGGTTCCCCCGCAGCCGCTCCTGGTCCTGGAAGATCCGCCCCTCCTCGGCGGCCAGGTCCGCCAAGTCCCGGTCGAGCGACGATACGCGCCGCATCGCCGCGGCGACCGGCGCCAGGGCCCTCTCCGCCTCGGCGGTCAGTTGCTGGTCCCGTATCCATAAGAGAATCTGGTCCGAGGAAATCTCCGTCAGCCGGTAGGTCGTCTCCTCCAGCCGCTCCTCGCTGACCGTAAACTCCCGGGTACGCTCTCCGGCCACGGGCACACGGAAGCGGTGGAAGCCCGCAGTCGACTCGACGGGTTCGGCGCCTCCAACCAGGTTCCACCCCGGACGAATCGGATGCTCCACGAGCAGAACTCGTTCATTTCCCGCCCTGTTCCGGATCGTGTAGGCGCGGTTTTCCACCTGCTTCCGCACCATCCGCAGGACCCCCTGCGAGGCGCTCACCCGCTCGACCCCGCGACGTTCCGACCCTTGGCGCGTACCCACCTCGACGGCTAGGTCCACGGCGTAGCTCAACAACCGGCGCTCCCCCGGCTGAATCGTCTCGAAAAGCCCTTCCCCCGCGTAGACCTCGGAGTCGATGACCGTGAAGGACCCCCCGTCCAGCGTCAGTCCGGTGTTGTTGGTCAGCCAGATCGCCAGGCGCGCCCGTCCGGCGCCCCGGGCCTCGTTGTACACGGTGACTTTCTCCCCCTTCACCTCCGCCTGCAGGATGGGGATCAAGGCGGACTCGTTGCGGCCGAGCTCCACCCGATCCCTGATCCGATACTCGAACTGTTCGGCCCGGGCTTCCGATTCGGCGGCATCCTCCATCGACCGCCGCGGCGCCTCGGCGAACGACAGATCGGAAACCGCTTCGGCCCGGCCGCGGACTTCGCCGGGAACCCCGCCCGGAACGCCGCCCACCACTCCGCCGGGAGCCCCGCCGGCCACGCCCCGAGCCATAACGGACGTCTCGATCTGCTTGAGAGCCGACTCGTGAATCTCCGGCGCCGTCTGGATTCCCTGCAGGACGGCCACCTCGGGCCGCTCGGCGAACAGCGGCCGGGAAAGCCGGTAAATGAAGCTGGAGGGGGCTCCCGAGACCAACGAGAGTTCCACGTCGTTCCAATCCGTGGGGGTGATGTTGTCGACGACCGCCCAGCCCTGAAACAGGATACCCTCGCCCGTGAGGACCGCCCGGTAGGTACTTTTCCAGATCGGCGCCTCGGCTGTGTACGCCAGGAAAATCCTCCGTTCTCCGCCAACGCCGAGAGCCACCCGCAAACGGCGGACGTCGCCCCGGACGGCTCCGCCCAAGATGTCCAGGGAGCGAAGCAGGTCGCCCGTCAGGACCGCGTCCCGAAATCGGAAACCGTCGACCGCATCCAGACGGACCACCCGAATCCCTCCGTCCTCGGTGATCACGCCCAGTTCGACGACTTGGGCGCTTGATCCCCCCTCTACCCTCGTCAGTCGAGTTTCGGCCGACAGCAGGCGGCCCCCAAGGAACCCCCTCGGCGTCTCCATTTCAATCTCGGCTCCCTTCACCTGGTGTAGGAACTGCACCAGGCTTTCGGCCGCGCGGGGATCGACCGGCAGTTCACTCAGCCTGCGGTCGAGGGACGCCGTCGAGTCGTAGGTGACGGTTCCCACCGGGACGCCTCCCAAGTCCAGCACGGTGAGGGACTTCAACACATCGTCCAGTTGCGACCCGGACAACAGTATCTCCACCGACCGGGAGCCGGGAACCGATCCTTCGTGCTGGAAGTAGCCGATTCCGTTCTTAAAGAGGACAACCTTGCGGACCGGAAGGGGCACCGAATCCGTGCCCGCGGCCGCCGGGCCGATCAAGAGACTCCAACACAACGCCGCCGGAACGAATCTTCTCATCGCTTGACCTCCTGGACCGCGCGATCGGAGCGCCGCCGCGGCGCCTCCCCCCGGAAGGGGTCCGCTGTCCACCACCTTGGACTCTCCGAACGTCCCGAGGTTCCCGACGCCGGTAACACCGGGTCCCGGAGGCGGAAAGCCCCCCGGCCCTGCGATGAGAGGATACCCCCGCGGTCCGACCCGCTTCGCGGCCGAGACCGTAATCGCGGAGGCGGGATCTTCGACCCGCGTTGCGATCCGGAACTCGATCGCTCATACTGAATGACGACGTATCGGCCCAGGCCCGTACGGCTCCGGCGGAGCTGGACAGGTCGGCTGCCCGCGAGATGGAGAGGCGACGGTGGGTCCACGGGCTCGGCCCGGCGACAACCACCGACCCGGCCCGAGGCTAACCGGAGGATCGCACCCGTGACCCCACTTATCGACCAGCTCATCCGCGACCGGGACACCGAGTCACTCACCAAGTGGTTGAGCGAGACCGGCTCGCTCGACATCGCCGAGGAGATCAGCCGGCTCAGCCCGGCGGACACCGCTTTCGCGTTCCGCCTCCTCCCCCGTGACCGCGCCATGGCCGTGTTCGAGGCACTCGACCCGATCGACCAGCAGCAGGTGATCGACGGCCTCCGCGACAACAGCGTCCGAGCCCTCATTGAGGAGATGGATCCCGACGACCGGGTCCGCCTTTTGGACGAGGTGCCGGCCAAGGTGGCGAACCGGCTCCTCTCCCAACTGAGTCCCGACGAGCGCGCCCTCACGACGGTACTCCTCGGCTATCCGGAGGAGTCGGTGGGCCGGTACATGAGCCCGGAGTTCGTGTCGCTACGTGCCTCGATGACCGTCGCCGACGCGATCGGGAAGATCCGGCGCGAGGGCATCGACGCCGAGACGGTTTACGCGCTGCCGGTACTCGACGAGCAGCGTCATCTCATCGGCATCACCGGGCTGAGGGCTCTCGTCCTCGCCGATCCGACGACCCTGGTCGGCCATTTGATGGAGACCGACGTCCATATGGTCGCGACCGACACGGACCGGGAGGAGGCGGCGCGCCTGGTGCGGGAGGCCGGGCTCATCGCCCTTCCGGTGGTGGACTCCGAATCGAGGTTGGTGGGGGTGCTGACGGTCGACGACGCCATGGCGATCCTCGAGGCGGAGGAGACCGAGGACTTCGCCTTCCACGGCGGCCACGCGCCGCTGAACAAGCCCTACCTGGCCGTATCGGCGTTCGCGCTGGCCCGCGCCCGCGGCGTCTGGCTGCTGATCCTGATCGTCGCCGCCGCTCTCACCGTCAATGTGCTGCAGTTTTTCGAGGAGACCCTCGAGCAGATGGTCACCCTCGCCCTGTTCATCCCTTTGCTGATCGATACCGGCGGCAACTCGGGAGCGCAGGCGTCGACTGCCGTGATTCGCGCCCTGGCCGTCGGCGAGGTGCGTTTCTCGGATCTGCCGCGCATTGTGTGGCGCGAGGCGCGGGTCGGCGTGGCGCCGGGG
>CAYRCA010000448.1:0-4248 GCA_964422565.1 uncultured Acidobacteriota bacterium
GACCCCGAACAGCGTTCCGTCCGTGCCGATGTGCGTGATCCCCTTCAGCCCGGCCGGCGCGGCTGCCCCCAGGGTCGAACCGAACCGCGGCACCCGTTGGAGTTCCGCCTCCAACAGTCTGGCCGCGCGGAATCCCGGGCGGTCCGCCCGCGCGGGCAAGGGCTCGACCCGGGCGGTCGCGATCCAGAGTTCGCCCTCCACCAAGCCCACGCCCGTTACCAACGAGGTCGCCGCCACGGCCCGCACGAGATCTCCATCGGAGTTCAGCCAGTAGACGGCGCCCAACTCGGGGATGAACACGGCGATCTCGTCCGAGGTGCCGACCGCCATTCGCGCGGTATTCGCTTGGGCGGTCCCCGCGCCGGCACCCGGGGCGAGAAAACTTCCCGACAGGCTTCCGTCGGGATTGAAGCGGAAGATCAAGTCTTCCGACGCGGCTTCCGTGCCGGGGTTCCTAAGCAACAGCAGCTGACCTTGAGAGTTGACCTGGAAGGCCGCGGCTCGGAAGTCGACGTCGGTCAGAAGAATGCGTTGCGTCCATTCTCCCCGATCGGAGAACACATACACCTCGTAACCCTGGGAGCGGCGATAGAGGAGATACCTTTCCCCCAGCGGGCCAAACGCGGCAAGCAGGGACCTTGAGTAAGGCGCCTTCGGGTACTCTCTCACCAGGTGGCCGTCGCGGATCTCCTTGAAGGTGTCGCTGACAAAGTCGGCGACAATCAGGGTGCCGTCCAAGCTCACCGCCCCCCCGCCGAAGGGTATTCGCTCCGCCATCTCCACTACGGTGAGGCTCCGTGTCAAGCCGGGCGAGTGCGCACACAATGAGATCGTCGCCAAAAGCAATAAGCTGCGCATAATCAATAACCTCCCCTCCGCCAACCCTTCGCGTCTTATTTGGCGGACGCTTGGCGGACGCGACACTAAAGCCCCGGCGGCTCTTCCGAAAGCGTCCAGCACACGTTCTGGCCGCCGAGGGACGCCTTCCGATAGTCCACCCACTCGTGACATTGATGTCCCGGCGGCGCCCAAACGATACAGGGTTCCGCCCAGAATGTCTGAAAACAGTCGGTCCAACAATAATAAGGACTTGACTCACACCAATTCGTCGCAACAGTTGTAGATTTGGGAGAAAGGGTAGCACGTCCAGAGGAGCGGCTGAGCTTGGGCGGCGGGGGCCGCAACTGCTAGTAGGCCCACCAACAACCCGGCGACGATCACACGAACATCGTCGGTGGATCCTTTCACGCCGGAGATCCTAGCATGGCTGGGGCCAAAGGTCAAGGACTTTCTTGGACTTTCTTGGACGTCTGTCTTGGATTCTCAACGCTCCCAATGCTCCCCGGGGATCCCCGGGGATCCCCGGGGATCCTGGTGGCTCTTGCCGACCTCGGGTGGAATGGATGGCGCAACGGCGGCGTTGCCGTTGCCGGGCGTAGGGGTCTCTCTCGAAGGGGTGGCACTTTGTGTGGCCAGGAAAGGCGACGAACTGGGACGTTTATGCCTCCGCAGTCGAATAGCCGAGTGGGACTTAAACGGATGGTCACATGCGATGAAGGACTATTACGATAGTAAACACAGCGTATAGGTGGTGGAAGACTTGTTCTGGTGGGAGTAAGGGGACGGGGGCGCTTGCAGGCGCTTGCTCTTGGGACATATCATTTCGTCTGCGGAGGAGGCAACCGTGAATACAAGAAGACCGCAACTTTGCAGCGTTGTTTTGTTGTGGGTCGTAACATCCAGCACTTGGGCAAACGAGGGGGATCTCAATATTGTTTCACCCGAAGCGTTCTCGGAGGCGGCTGTTTTCCTGCCGTTGCCGTCCGACGTCCCCCCAGAAGCATCCGCCGTCGTTCCCGGTTCGTCCGCGGCGCGGATCTTCCGAAAGTGGGGCGTCACACTCACGGGGAGTGGCTCTACGGCGCCCGTTATCAAATGGCTTCCCGGAATCGGCGTAAATCCCCCTTTCAATTTCTGGAGTATCGTCAACAGCGGATCGCCGAACTCCGGAGAGCCGATGATTCTCGATTTCGACATACCCGCCAAACGGGTTGGCTTTCGGTTGCACGGCGAGCCGGAGTGAGGGACGGTAAGGGGTTACGCCGCCGCCGGTAGACTCCTTGGGACAATCGACCTCCCTCGGCAACCCGATTGGATGGGTCTGGAGAGCACCGGGGTAGAGGGAATCTCGAAGTTGGTCGTCGACTACGGTGACACTAGCGGCGCGGAGGAGATCGATGAGCTTGTCGTGGAGTTTGTCTCCGGGCCGCCAAGCTTTGAGCTGTATATGCCCCAGGTGGGAGACGGGCGTGCCGTGGTCAACGGACAACCGGTTTCGCTCGCGTCCGTCCTGAGAATCAGCAACCTTCGAAATGAGATCGGTCCCGGACCGACCACTGACGGGGTCGTCGAAGGCGTGTTGGAGTTCTTCAACGACCAAGGGCAGCCCTTGCTTCTCGACCTGGACCGGGACTCGGAAACGAGCTTCGTCGAGTTTTCTCTGGATCCCGGCGAAACTCTCGTCGTCCGCACGGGCGGGACCAGCGACCCCGCGAAGTCCGGGTATGCGCGCATCCGAGCCGACGGCCCCACAGCCGCAACCTCGGAGTTCACGGTCCTGAATGGAGCGGGCGACATCCTTACGGAGGCGGGAATCAGCGCGGTCGAACCGGTCTTGCGCAGCGTGGGCGGGATGGCCTCAAACTTGGAATCGTCGCTGGACAGCGCGGTGGCTCTGGTGAATCCTTCATCGGAAGAGACCGTCACAGTCCGCGTCCGGATCTCCGGAGCCGGTTTTGACCAGACCGAGAACCTGTCCCTGGAACCGGGCCACCATGTTGCCGGGTTCATCCGGGAGCTGTTTCCGTCGCTGACGGAGGCTCTTGAAGGAAGTGTGTCGATCTCCGCCGGCGTTCCGATAGCCGCGGCGATCCTGCGCGCACGCGACGGACTGCCGCTTTCCAGCCTCCAGTTGGATAGCTTGGAGTTGGCCGCAACGCCGTGAGGCTGCCCGACCGACCGAGCGGCTTCCAGCTCAAGCTTGCAGGGAGGCGGCATGCTTGTCTGCCCGAGTTGTAAGCACAAACTGCTTGGGAAGGACCCGGGTAGAATCGTTTGTGAATGGGGTACTGAGTATCCCATGCTGGTATCGGGAGGAATCGCGACTTTCTACAGGGAAAGGCATTCCCGGATTTTGTGTTGGATCCCAAGGGGGGCCGACTTCGGGACACCAATGTCGGCGTCGTTGAGTCTTCCGCGCCGATGAACGATTGAGGACAAAAGCCGTGCTTGTTATAGGTCTTTTGCTAGTAGGCGGCGTCCTCGAAGTATGAGTTCCGGTAATCGAGAAGGTGGTAGGCTCGGGGGGTTGTCCCTCACCCCTCAGTGAAGGAGACAAACAATGTCGCTACGATTCGCGGTCGCTTTGCTCTGGCTCCTCCTGGTTGCTCCCGGCGCAACGAAGGGCGTTGATCTCGTACTGGACCATGTACTCACCTTTCCCCACGTCGTGGCGGGGAACCTCGGAGACCGGTATGTCGAGTCCGTGCTGTGCGTCGTGAACCCCACCGGCGAGGCCATCGGGGTCGACCTCTCCGGTTTCCCCGAGGCGAGAACCCTCGAGCTGGAGCCTTTCGAGGCGCGCGAGGTTCGGATCTCGGCGGACGATTACCGGGCCGGGGCGCTACGCGTGTCGAGCCCGGCGCCGTTCGCGGCCGACCTGACCATCGTCGTCAAGCCCTCCGGAGCTTCTCCAGCTTCTCCGGAAATCCTCGTCGCCGTCGCCATACCCGGTCGGACCCCCTCCCCCAAGGTGGCGACCCCGGTGAGGGTCGGCACCGCCCTGGCCGGCGACACCGGAATCGCCTTGGCCGCATGGGCGCAGCAGGTTCCCGATCGGAATCAGTATCTGACGTTCGTCCTCCACGACTCTGCGGGAAACGAGGTCGGGCGGCAGACCCGCCCCTACGGGCAACCGTACCTCGCGATGTTCGTCACCGAGTTGTTCCCGGACCTTCCCGAAAGCTTCGCTTCCGGGTGGATGTCGGTCGAAGTGACGGAGGCCTCGGGGGAATCCGCGAACCGGGCGATAGCGCTCTCGCTGGTGTCGATCTACACCCGAGGCGCCGAGTTGTTCACCGCGGGCGCCACGGCTGTCGACGCCCCCGGAGGATATGCGGTCTACCTTGACGCTCAACGATAGGAATTTGCTTTCTAGTGGGAGGAGTGTATCTGAGCGGAAGTGGCGAG
>CAYRCA010000449.1:0-4245 GCA_964422565.1 uncultured Acidobacteriota bacterium
GATTCCGCTGAACGAGATCGCAGCCGATTTCCCCCGCGACTGGTCGGAGTACGAGGCCCTCGCGATCGAGATTCGCGCCTCCTCGCCCCAGCGGGTCAATCTGAAAATCTATCGGCGGACGGACGATCCCGCGAAAAAGGAATTCAGCCGGGTACTCTTTCATCCCTACCCGAACGTGTGGATTCGGGCTGCCATTCCGGTGGTAATGCTGGCCGAACCGCCCGCGACGGGTCACGACATGGCGGCGGTCGGAAACCGCTCCCGCCCGGGCTACTTCCTCTCCCTTTGGGGGCCCTTCGTACCCCTGGACGATGTGGAGGCTATCGCGTTCGAAATGGTCGACCCGGTGGGATCGCCGACCCTGGAGATCCGTTCGGTTCGACTGGCGAAAACATCTCCGGGCGACGCCATCCTGGAGGGTGCGCCCCTCGTGGATGAATTCGGACAATTCGCCCATGCGACCTGGCAGGGGAAAGCGGGGTCCCTGCCGCGGCTTGAGGAGGACTGGCGTGAGGAGGAGAAATCGCTGGAGGCGGGTGACTTCGGATTCTGCCGATATGGCGGGTTTGCGCACACCCAGGCCGAGGCGACGGGATTCTTTCGGGTCGAGCGGATCGACGGGATCTGGTGGTTCGTCGACCCGGACGGACACCTTTTCCTGTCGGCGGGGGCCGACGTCATCCGTCCGGAGATGATGACTCGAACCCTGGGGAGGGAGGCGTTCTTCGAGCGGTTGCCGCCGGCCGCAATCGTTCCGGACTTTCGACGGGAGGGCGATCCGGGGGCCTCGTTCCTCACTTGGAACCTCCATCGGCGGTTCGGCGAGGACTGGGTGGATCCGTGGATGGATCTCACGCTGCGCCGCTTGGACGCCTGGGGCCTGAACACGATCGCCAACTGGAGTGATTCCCGGCTTTGGGACGCGCGCCGCAAGCCCTACGTGATTCCGTTGGCGGGATGGCAGACCGAAGTCAATTACCTGGGTCTGCCGGATGTCTATTCGGAAGAGTTCGTCCGGCTGGCGGATGAGCGGGCCGAGCGCCAGTGCGCCCCGAGGAGAGACGACCCTTGGCTTCTGGGCTACTTTCTCGCCAACGAGCCGCCGTTTCCACAGAAGGAGCTGCAGACGGTGGAGATGATCCTGGCCGGTCCCGACACGGCGACCAAGGCGGAGCTACGACGATGGCTGGCGGAGGGCGACACCGAGGAACGGCGAAAGGAGTTCATCGGCCGGGCCTTCAACCGCTACGTGGAGGTCACCAGCGCGGCCGTGCGGAGGCACGACCCCAACCACCTCAACTTGGGCATGCGTAGCGGCGGCCGCCCGACAACCGCCGAGATCGAAGCGGCCCGAGCCTTCGACGTCTACAGCGTAAACATCTATAGCCAGGAAGTTCAGGCCGACCGGGTGCGACAGATCTCCGAACTCACCGGCAAGCCGTTACTGATCGGCGAATTCCACTTCGGAACCCCGGGTCGGGGCCTCTCGGCGGGTCTCGTCCAGGTCCGCGACTACCTCGAGAGGGGCACTGCCTATCGGTACTACGTGGAACAAGCCTTCGCCATGCCCGAGATGATCGGAACCCACTGGTTCCAGTGGGCCGACCAGCTCTGTACCGGTCGGTTTGACGGGGAGAACTACAACATCGGACTGGTGGACGTTACGGATCGCCCCTACGCGGACTTGGTCGAGGCGCTGAAGAAGACTCACGGACGGCTCTACCAGATCCACACAAGAGAGGTCGAGCCTTTCGCCTCCAGACCGGCCGCCCGATAGTTCGCCCTGCGCGGCGTGGTCCGCGACGGGGGCCGAGTAGCCGCAGCCAGTACGACGCGCGCGGTCGGCGCTAAGAAGTCGGTGTTGCGTTGGTCTCCCAGTCGATAATGACGGAGATCTTCGACAAGAATCCCCACCACCTGTTCTTGCATCGGTCCGTCATAACCGCGGTCGGCGGAACTCCCGAGCCGCCTTTTCTTCTCCTTGATCGGGGAAACTGATTCTGCCAGACTATCCGTCAGATAGAAAAGGGGGAAATAGCGACACGCGATGGAAGGAAGAAAAGCGTTCCGGAGCGTAGTCATGGCTCTGCTGGCTGTGGCCGGAGGGTATCTGGCGGCGCAGGATCAACCCGAGCAGAGGCCGGCCTTTCAATGGCTGGAGACGAACCTTCGCTTGGAGGAAAGCCGTCCGGCCTCAGCCCTTCTTCACCCCACTCATCAAGTTCACATGGTCTCGCTTCCCGAATCGCTCGACCCGAGGATTGAGGTCGAGGAGGAGGTGATCGAGAAGGGGCCGGCATCGCGGCGGATCGATCGCCGAGTATATCAATGGGACGAGACCGGGCGGCGGCGGCTGGTTGAGCAGTCGGCCGAGGTGCAGACCGTCCACGCGGACGGTCGTCAGGCTGCCGAAATGACGGTTTCACGCCTCGACGCCAACGGAAGACTGCTGGTTGTCGAGAGGCGGACCCAGCAAACCAGGCCGACTGGCGCCGGCGCTTTTCAGACGGAGAGTACCCACTATAGGGGAGGTTCGGGGGGCGCGCTCGAACCGCACCAGTTCATACGCCAGACGGAGAGAAAGCTGGGAGGCGGACGCGTCGAGGTGGAAAAAACGCAATACGGGATCGGGGGAAACCGAAACTGGGAACCGATCGAGCAACGACAAATCGTTTCCCGCCCCGGCGCACCGGGCGAATGGACCAGCGAAGAGGAAGTCTTTCGCAGGGAGCATACGACCGCGCTCACCCTGAGTGAGCGCTCGGTCAGCCGGGAGTGGAAGGATGGCCAGGGTCGCCTGCATCGGACTGCGGAATTCCATCGATCAAGTCCCGCGGGCAGACTCTCCCTGGACCGGCGCATGCGGATCACCGTCGAGGAGCTTGCAGGCGGGGGGACGAGAGCGGTCCAGGAGACGGAACGGAGAAACCCAGTGGCTCCGATGGAGGGAGTCCGAATCGTTGAGCGCCTCGTCGAGACAGTTGAAGACTTAAGGTCCGGCGGGGAAAGACGAAAGGTCGAGATCCACGGGAGGAACGCCAACGGCGGTTTAGCGGGAGTTGCTGTTTGGGAGAAGACCCGCCGGGTCGAAGAGAGTCCTTCGGGGCTTCAGAGCCGAACTCGAACCCAGTTCGACCAACCTCCGCGGTGACCCATTCGGGAGGAAAGACTTCAAGCATTGGCGTGGATGCCGGATAAATCATTCGCCGGAGGCACCCGTCACCCCCGCCCATTCTTTTCGACCCGTCGGGGCCCCGAGAACCTCCCGGAACCCGGCATCCAGACCGAAGCCGCGCGTCCAGCAGAGACCGGCTTCGACACGTCAATCGGAAACCGACTCGAAGTGGGTGAGTTCCTGGAACTCCCGAAAACGCATCTGGACTTCCGTGAAGGTCAGCTCCCTCAGCCGATCCAGGGAGAACTTCTCCACGTTGAAGCTGGCCATCACCGATCCAAAGACGACCGCCTGGCGTAGAGCCGCCCCGTCCAGCCGGCCACACCCGGCCAGATAACCCATGAAGCCACCTGCGAAGGAATCCCCGGCACCCGTCGGGTCGACCACCTCCTCCAGAGGGTAGGCGGGAAGGCCGAAGGTCTGAAGCCGGCCTTCGGCGTCCAAACTAAACTTCAGCACCCCGTACTCCCCCCGTTTAACCACGAGCGTGCGCGGGCCCCAACCGATGATCTTGCGCGCCGCCCTCACCAGAGACGCCTCCCCGGCCAACTGGCGGGTCTCCGCATCGTTAATCACTAGCACATTGACCCGCCGAAGGGTCTCCAACAAAGACTCGAAACGGCCCTCAATCCAGTAGTTCATCGTGTCGCAGGCCACCAAACGGGGGCCGGTCACCTGCGCCAGCACCTGACGCTGCAGCGCCGGATCGATATTGCCCAGGAAGACATACTGGGCACTCTGGTATCGAACGGGAATCGTGGGTCGGAAATCAGCGAAGACGTTGAGTTGGGTGTCCAGCGTCTTCGCCTCGTTCAGATCGAAACCGTAACTCCCTTTCCAGCGAAAGGTCAGACCGTCCAGAGACTCGAGGCCCTCCAGGTCGATACCCCGCTCCTCCAGGAGGTAACGATCGGTGGGCCGAAAGTCCTTTCCCACGCAGGCCACCAAATAGACGGGCGAGAAAAAGCTGGCGGAGAAGCTGAAGAAGGTGGCCGACCCGCCCAGAGCCTCCTCCACCTTTCCGAAGGGCGTTTCGACCGAGTCATACGCCACGGACCCCACAACAAGTA